>CAXICH010000222.1:0-3840 GCA_964022245.1 uncultured Alphaproteobacteria bacterium | reverse complement strand
GGTCGGGAGGCGAATCAGTGAGCGCAGCCGCGCCGTGGAGCGTAAAGGGCATAGACCCCAAGGCTCGCGAAGTCGCCAAGGACCTCGCCCGCCGTTCAGGGATGACCCTGGGCGAGTGGCTCAACTCCATGATCATGGAAGGCGATGACGAGGACGGGATCGTCCCTCTGCCCCGCCGTGCCCATGTGGCCGAGACCTATGAGCGCCGCAGCCGCAGCCGGCGTCTCGACGATGCCTACGGTCTGGGCGGCGACGATCCGGTCCAGCGCCTGTCGGCCACGGTCGAGATGATGGCCGAACGGCTGGAGGCGGCCGAGCGTCGCTCGACCGTTGCGATCCAGGGCGTGGATCAGGCCGTCGCCGGTCTGGTGCGGCGTCTGGATGCGCAGGACGGACGTGACAACGGCGTGGTCCGCCGCATCGACGACATCGCCGAGGAACTGCGCGAGGGTCACCGCCGCCTGCGCCGCTTCGAGCAGGAAACCGGCCCGAGCACGGCGGAGGGTTTCGCCAAGACCGAGACCGCCATCGGCGCCCTGTCCAGCCGTCTCTATGATATTGAGGAGCGCCAGCGGATCGGCGCCCATGAGCTGCGTCAGCGGCTGGACGCTGTCGAACAGACCGCCGAGGCCAATCGCGGCGTCGAGATCCTGGAGCATGTCGGGCGCCGGCTGGACGCCGCCCAGGCCCAGACAGGCGAGGCCCTGCGCGGGCTGGAGCGGGCCTTTTCCGAGCTCGATCGGCGCCTGGGCCTGACCGAGGCGCGCGCCGAGGTCCGGGGCCGGGGTGTCGATCCCGCCGAGCGCTTCGACGGCCGTCTGGAAAAACTGGCCGAGGCCCTGACCCGTCAGGTCGAGGCCAGCCGCACCGAGATGCTGCACCGGCTGGACACGGCCCAGTCTGAAAATCGCATGGAGCGGATGGAGCGCGCGGTTGCTGCCCTCGGCGATCAGGTGCGTCAGGCGGAACGAGGCTCGGCCCAGGCGGTCGAGGCGATGGGACGCGAGGTGCTGCGCATCGCCCAGAATCTGAACGGTCGCGTCCAGAAGATGGAGATCGACAGCCCGGCCCGCATGGACCGGCTGGAGCGTGATCTGGAGATCAAGACCCAGGGCGTCGAGCGCCGGCTGGTCGCCAGCGAGGACCGCCATGCGCTGGCGCTTGAAAAACTGGGCACCGAGATCGGCCGTATCTCGGACCGGCTCAGCGAGCGTATTGCCGAGTCCGAGCGCCGCTCGACCCAGGCGCTGGACGAGATCGGCCAGAAGCTGACCGACAGCTCGTCGCGCATCGAGCAACATTATGACCGGGCTTCCGGCGAACTGGCCGAGCGCATGCGCCAGAGCGAGGAGCGCACCGCCCGCCTGCTGGCCGAGGCCCGCGAGAGCATGGCCCGCAGGGGCGAGCCGGACGCGGCCAGGCCCGAACCCGAACCGGTCGCCGAGCCCGAGCCGGTCGCGCCCGCCGCCGACTGGCGCGCCGGAGCCTTTGGCGTGGCGGCCATGGCCGATGATCCGATCTGGTCCAGCGATCCCTTGGATGGCCCGGCCGATCCCTTCCCCACGGGAGATGCGACAGGCCCGGCCGCGGAGCCCGCAGCGACCGTGCCGACGCCTGAGCCGGTCGAGGACCCGCAGACCCCCCGGTTCGCCACGCCGCGCGCCGCGTCCGCGCCGTTTGGCAGCCCTGCGGCCGCCAACCCGGCCCCGGTTCTCAGCGCGCCCCGCGATTTCGGGGGGGCTGATGTATCGGATGCGCTGGCGGCAACGGCTCCGGAAGACGTCGAGTTTTCGGGCGACACCGATTTCGTTGATCCGCGCACCCTGAGGGCAGCGGCCGCGGCGGGACGGGCCTCAAGCTCGACGCGTGGCGCGGTCGAAGCGGCGCGTGCAGCCATGGCGACGCCCGAGCCCGAACCGACCCGCTCGGCCTTCGGTCTCAAGAAGGGCGGCAAGTCTCGGCTGCAGGAACGGATGGACCGTCAGGCCAGCCGGGACGGGGCGACGATGAAGAAGGCGCTCGGCGCCTCGGCCGTGGCGGTCACCCTGATGGGGGGGCTGTACGCCTTTACCGAACTGACCGGTCAGACGATGCCCTGGGCGCCGGCCGGCGCCGGCGAGCCGGCGGCCGCGACGCCGCTGGTGGCGCTGGCGACCGCCCCCGTCCCGCTGTCGGCGGAGGCTGTTGCCGAGGCGACCGATCTGTTCGAGCGCGCCATTGTCGCCATCGAGGAAGAGGATCCCGAAGGTCTGGACCTGCTGACCAGCTCGGCCGAGCTCGGCTATGGCCCGGCGCAGCTGATGCTGGCCGGTCAGTACGAGACCGGCGAGGCCGGGGCCCCTGTCGACATGGGTGAGAGTCTGGATTGGACCCGCCGGTCGGCCGAAGGCGGCTATCCGCGCGGGATGTTCGCCTACGGAATGCGTCTGTTCACCGGTGTTGACGGCACGCCCGATCGGTCTGCCGGTCTGGACTGGATTGAACGCGCGGCGCGTGCCGGGTTCGTGGATGGCCAGTTCAATGCCGCCGCGATCCATGAACGGGGTGAGGGCGGCATGCCGGTCGACCATGTTCGGGCCTATGCCTGGTACCGGGTCGCGGCCCGCTCGGGCGACGAACAGGCGGCCGCTTCGGTGACCCGCGTCGGGGCGCTTCTGAGCGACGCCGAGCGCGCCCGGGCCGAGGAGCTGTCCCGCGAATTCCTGCCCGGAAGCCTGCCGGACGCCAGCTGATCCGCGGCCCCGTACGGGGTTCGCTCTCGCCTGTCACGTTCGCGCACTGGCCATGACCGGTGCGCGGGTCTAAGCCCTGACAGTCACGCCGATTCCGGGTCCTGTTCCAGCCGAAGGTCGCCCTTTGGATATCTATCTGCCGATCGCCGAGGTTTCGGTGAACTGGCCCGTCCTGGTTCTGCTGGGGGGGCTGGTCGGCTTTGTCTCGGGCCTGTTCGGGATCGGCGGCGGCTTCCTGATGGCACCGATCCTGGTGTTCCTCGGCATCCCGCCGACTGTGGCCGTCGCCAGTCAGGCCAGCCACGTCGTCGCCTCCTCGACCTCGGGCGTGATCAGCTATTCCTCGCGCGGGGCGGTCGACTTCCGCATGGGCGGCATCATGGCCGGGGGCGGAATCATGGGCGCCTTCGTCGGCGTTGAGCTGTTCCGCTGGCTGCGCCTGATGGGTCAGGCCGACCTGGTCGTGGCTCTGGCCTATCTGCTCTTTCTCGGCGTCATCGGCACCCTGATGCTCAAGGAAAGTCTGGAGCAGATCCTGCGCCGCCGTCGGGGCCAGGCCGCCCCGCGCAAACAACGCCGTCGCCCGATGTGGCTGTACGGCCTGCCCTGGCGGATGAAGTTTCCCAAGTCGGGCCTCTATATCTCGGCCATTCCGCCGCTGGCGCTGGGCGGCGGGGTCGGCATCCTGTCGGCCATCATGGGGGTGGGCGGCGGCTTCATCCTGCTGCCCGTCATGCTCTATGTGCTGCGCATGCGGGCCTCGGTGGTCGTGGGAACCAGCCTGTTCCAGATCATCATCACCACGGCGATGACCACCGTGCTGCAGGCCGGCCGCAACCAGACGGTCGACATTGTGCTGTCGTCCCTGCTGCTGTTCGGCGGGGTGATCGGGGCCCAGTACGGGGCCCGTCTGTCGGGTCGGTTCCGGGGCGAGGAGCTGCGCGCCATGCTGGGGCTGATCGTGCTGGGTGTCGGCATCTATATGGGGCTGGAGCTGTTCGTGCGGCCCAGTGACCTGTTCGCCATCGCGCCGGGGGTGCCCGAATGATGATGCAGGACCTGCCCCCCCCGCCGCCGCCCGTGGTCGCCGGGGCGCCCGCCCCGGCCA
>CAXICH010000221.1:0-3869 GCA_964022245.1 uncultured Alphaproteobacteria bacterium | reverse complement strand
TGTCCCAGATCGCTCTGGAACGCGTCGCCAACCCGGCCGACGTCCTGTCGGAAGGTCAGGAGGTCAAGGTCAAGTTCCTGGGCTTCGACGATCGCGGCAAGACCAAGCTGTCGATGAAGGTTGTCGATCAGGAAACCGGTGAGGACATCACCGACAAGATCAACGCTGAACGCGCCGAACGCGGCGAGCCGCCGCTGTCGGACGACACGGGCGGTCGTCCCAAGCGTGAAGGCGGTGGTGACCGCGACCGCAGCCGCGGCCGTCGTCGCGACTGATCGCTGATCAAGTATTGAGGAAGAGGCCCCGTCGGAAACGCCGGGGCCTTTTTCTTGGTCGGTGCTCGCAGGATCGGTGCCGACAGGCCATCGACAGACAGTCGCGACGTCGATTGTGCCCGACCGATTGAACCGGACAGCGCGCGCGCGTCACCTTATCTTCCGAGAGCGGGAGTGTTCCTTCATGTCGGCGGATCGCATCGACAAGGCCCGATTGTTCGAGGCCTATCTGGTCGCGGCAGCGCGAACCGGAGATGCTGCGGCGCAGGCTCGGCTGGTGGAGGCGTGGCAGCCGCGTTTCATCGGTCATGCCTGGCGGCTGACAGGCGACACCGACATGGCCCGGGACGCGGTGCAGGACAGCTGGCTCGAGATCCTGAGGGGCCTGACGGCCCTGAGGGACGAGCTGGCCTTTCCCGCCTGGGCGCTGCGGATCGTCACCCGGCGATGCCGACGGCTGGGCGGGCGACGCGGCCGGGAGCGGGCGCGGGAGGCCGGACTCGAAGAGCATGCATCGATTGCGGCCCCCGAGCCCGACAGCGGGCCGGATGTGCTGACCCGCCGGCATATGCGTCGGGCGATCGATTCCCTGCCGCCGGACCAGAGGGCCGCCCTGGCGCTCGTCTATCTGCTCGGCCTGAGCGTGGCCGAGGCGGCGCTGGCCCTCGATGCGCCCGAGGGCACGATCAAGACGCGCCTGATGCATGCGCGGCGAAAGCTGCGTGATCACCTGACCCTTCAAGGAGTGACCCCATGACCGATGATATCGATGCCCTGATCGCCGACACCCTCAAGGCAGAGGACCGCGCCCTGCTGGACCGAGCAGGGGCCGAGCCGGGGTATTTCCGCCAGCTGGGCGAGGCCTTCACCGGTCCGACCGGCTGGCCCACCATGGTTCTGGTGGTGGCCCAGACGGTGATGTTCATCGCCGGTGTCTGGGCGGCCTGGCAGTTCTTTCAGGCGACCGAGCCGCTCCAGGCCCTGCGGTGGGGCCTGCCGTCGGCCGTGCTGATTCTGGGGTCGCTCGTGGTCAAGCTGTCGATCTGGCCGGCCATCCACGCCAACCGCACCATCCATGCCTTGCGGCGGCTGGAGCTGCAGCTGGCCCTGCGCCGGCAGGACTGACGCGGGTCAGCCGCGGGCTTTCACGCGGCGGAAAATGTCGGCGGCGGTCTCGGGCCCGAGCTCGTAGTTGAGGGTCTGGCGCGCCTTGCCGTCCGGGCCCATCAGCCAGATGGCGAGGGAGTGGTTCATCGTATAGGCCTCGCCCTCGCCGGACTTGCTGTAGAAGATGTCATAGGCGTCGGCGGCCGCGGCCACCTGCTCCGGCGTGCCGGTCAGACCGATGACGCCCTCGGGGAATCCGTCGGACGACAGATAGTCCTTGAGCGCCTGCGGCGTATCGCGGGCCGGGTCGACCGAGACGAAGATCATCTGCAGATCCTCGCCGTCCGGACCCAGTTCCGTCTTCAGCGCCTCGAGGAAGGCGAGCGTGGTCGGGCAATAGTCCGGGCAGTAGGTGAAGCCGAAGAAGACGAGGCTCCATTTGCCGTCCAGCAAGGTCTGATCGACGGTTTCGCCGTCCTGGTTGACCAGGGTGAAGGGGCCCCCTGCGGTCGGCTGACCCTCGATGCCGGCCTCGATCGCCTGACCGGCGGTGCCCGCGCGCGTCTCCCCCCGGCCCTGCACGACGATCAGGGTCACGAGCGCCAGAGCGGCGGCAATGCCGATACAGGCAGCAGCGAGAACGACAACGGACTTGCGGGGCATGGGGGCCTCCTGAACGGTTGCGGCGTCGGGACGTCTCGCCCCGGGTGTCGGCCCGGGTCTATAGAGGGGATGTGGAGACGTTTGAAGCGGATAAAGGGCCGCATGGCCCCGGGCTGAAAGGCTGGCGCAACCTGCCGCGGCGGAGCCGTGGGCTGTCGCTGAGGACCCTGATCATCCTGCGCTGGATGGCCATTGCGGGCCAGAGTGCCACCATTGCCGTGGCCACGGCCGGCTTTCACTTCGACCTGCCGCTCTGGCCCTGCCTGACGGTGATCGCCGCCAGTGTGCTGATGAATCTGCACGCCACGCGCCGGCTGAAGCGCCCCGACCCGCCGCTGGCTGACGGCGGCCTGACGGCGACCCATCTGGGCTTCGACATCCTGCAGCTGACCCTGTTGCTGGGCCTGACCGGGGGGCTGCAGAACCCCTTCTGCCTGCTGCTGGTGGCGCCGGTGACGGTCGCCGCAGCCTCCCTGCCCGGGCGTCAGGCGCTGGCGCTCGGCCTTCTGGTGTTGCTGGCGACCGTGGGGCTGTTCTTCTGGGCCATGCCCCTGCCCTGGCAGGCGGGGACCGAACTGGCCTTGCCGGCGCTCTACCGGTTCGGGATCGGGCTGGCGCTGGTGACCGGGGTGGTCTTCACCGCCGCCTATGCCTGGCGGGTGGCCGCCGATGCCGAAAAGCTGGAACTGGCGCTGACGACCACCCAGGATGTGCTGCAGCGCGAACAGCGGCTGGCAGCGCTGGGCGGTCTGGCCGCCGCCGCCGCGCATGAACTGGGCACGCCGCTGGCCACGATCCAGATTGTGGCCAAGGAGCTGAAGCGGGCCTTTCCCGCAGATGCAGCCGCCGCCGAGGACGCCGCCCTGATCCTGGAGCAGGCCGAGCGGTGCCGGCTGATCCTGCAGCGGCTGTCGCAGCGACCCGAGGACGGGGATGCGCTGTACGACGACATTGATCTCAAGGCCCTGCTGGAAGAGGTGGCGGCGCCGCACAAGGGCTTTGATCTGGAGTTCGAGATCACGGTGCGGGTGGCCGACGGATCTGCCGCGCCCCGCATCCGCCGGATGCCGGAGGTGATCCACGGCCTGTCGACCCTGGTCGAGAATGCGGCCGACTTTGCCACGGGTCAGGTGCGGCTGGCAGCTTCGGTCGACGCGGGGTGGATCGAGATCGAGATCGCCGACGACGGCCCCGGCTTTTCGCCCGACATCCTTCCCCGGCTGGGCGAGCCCTATGTGACCACCCGGCCGCAGGGCAAGGCCCGCCGGGCGCTGGCTGCCCAGATTGCCGCCGCTGCGGTGCCTCTCGCCGCGCGCCGGGCTGGCCGGGGCAAGGACCCGGCCCCCCCCGAGGCCATCGCTCCCAGCCAGGGCGGTATGGGGCTCGGCTTTTTTATCGCGCGGACCCTGCTGGAGCGCACCGGGGGCAAGGTGACTGTCGGGGCGGGCAGCGGGGCCAGGGGCCGACTGCGCGGCGCCCGCGTCGCGGTGCGCTGGCCCCGGCAGGCGCTGGAGCCGGGCCAAGTGTCGCAGGGCGGGCCTGCGTCTTGACGGAAGCCGGTCCCGTAACGACGTGATCGGCACTGGAGACAGAGAATGACAGACACCGACCCCCGCATCACCCGGCTGGACGATCGCTCGCTGCTGGTTCTGGATGATGACAACGCCTTGCGGACCCGGTTGGGCCGGGCACTGGAATCGCGCGGCTTTGACGTGACCACGGCGGCCTCGATCGCCGAGGCGCAAACGGCCCTGGGCGAGCGCGTGCCCGCCTTTGCCGTGCTGGACATGCGGCTGGAGGACGGCAACGGCCTCAAGATCGTCG
>CAXICH010000220.1:0-3888 GCA_964022245.1 uncultured Alphaproteobacteria bacterium | reverse complement strand
ATCATGGGCCATGCCCGGTTCTGCCGGATGGGGCCGGACGTGTCACCCGTGCCCGCCACGACAATTGCCGCTATAGGCCGCCTTATGAACAGCCTGATCTTCGGTCGCCCGCCCCTCATTTTCGATCCGCCCTGCGATGCCGTGCAGGTCTCGCCGCGCCATCCGGGCGCCGAGGTGCTGGAAGACCTGACACCCGGGAGTTTCGATCACGCGGTGGTCCACGCCCCCGCCGGCGCTGTCGAGCGGCGCTATACGCTGGCGCTGGTGCTGCGGGCGCTGAAGCCCGGCGGCCGGATCGACGCCATGGCGCTGAAGACCCGGGGCGGCGCCCGCCTGTCCAGGGAACTGGAGGGCTTTGGCGTCGCCAGCGAGGTAGTCTCGAAGGCTCACTTCAAGCGCTGTCTCGGCGTCCGGCCCGCCGACCTGGCCGGCATCGAAGCGGCGATCGCCGAGGGCGCCCTGCGGCAGGACACGGAGTCCGGCGTCTGGACCCAGCCGGGCCTGTTCGCCTGGGACCGGGTCGATCCGGGCACCGCCCTGCTGATCCGTCATCTGGGCGCGCTGAAGGGCCGGGGCGCCGACTTCGGATGCGGCTATGGGGCGCTGGGCCGGGCTGTGCTGGCGCAGGACGCGGTCACCGAACTGTCCCTGATCGATCTGGACCGCCGCGCGGTCGAGGCAGCGCGGCGCAACCTGATCGATCCGCGCGCACGGCACCTGTGGGCCGATGTGCGCACGCTGGACAGCCTGACTGAGCTGGATTTTGTCGTCGCCAATCCGCCCTTCCACGACGGCGGAGCCGAGGACCGGGCGCTGGGTCAGGCCTTCATCGACCGGGCGGCGAAGTCGCTGCGCACCGGCGGCACCCTGTGGATGGTGGCCAACCGGCACCTGCCCTATGAGGCCGGGCTGAAGAGCGCCTTCAAGGCGGTCCGCGCGGTCGTCGAGGGCGAGGGCTACAAGATCATCGAGGCCCGAAAGTGAGCAAGGTCCCCACCGCCCGCGTCGATCGCCTGCTGTCCTCGCTGGGCTATGGCTCGCGCACCGAAATGGCACGGATGGCAAAGGCGGGCGGGATTGTGCTGGACGGCGCGGACCTGACCGATGTGTCGAAGCGGATCGCGCTTTCGCCCGACCTGCCGGCGCGAATGGAGATCGACGGCGAGCCGCTCGATCCCCTGCCGGGGCTGGTCATGATGATGCACAAGCCGCTGGGCATGACCTGTTCGCACAAGGAGGACGGGGCGCTCGTCTTCGACCTTCTGCCTGGCCGCTGGCGCCGGCGCGATCCCGCCATTTCGACCGTCGGGCGGCTGGACAAGCAGACCACCGGCCTGCTGCTGCTGACCGACGATGGCGCCCTGCTGCACCGGATCATCAGCCCCAGACGCCATGTGGCCAAGGTCTATCGCGCCACCCTGGCCCGCCCGCTGGAGGGCGGGGAGGGCGCCCTGTTCGCCTCGGGCGAGCTGGTGCTGGAGGGCGAGGACAAGCCGCTGTCGCCCGCCATCCTCGAGGTCATCACCCCGACCGAGGCGACCCTGACGGTCACCGAGGGCCGCTATCATCAGGTGCGGCGGATGTTTGCCGCCGTCGGCAATCACGTCGAGGCCCTGCACCGCGAGCGGGTCGGCGCCCTGACCCTGCCCGACGATCTGGCGCCCGGCGACTGGCGTCTGCTCGCGCCCGAAGAGGTCGATCTGATCTTTCGCTGACGCCGCCGGAACCCCCGGACCTCTGGAGCTCTATCGCTCCGCCACAGGGGACGGTCGATGAGCGGTGCCACACAGAAGCGGGATCTCAGGACCGGCCGGTCGATCTGGGCCGACAGTCATGGCCTCGGCGTGCCAGTGAAGACGCTGACCGGGGCGATCTCCGTCGATGTCGCCATCGTCGGCGCCGGCATCAGCGGCGCCTTCATGGCGCGCGAGCTCAGCCGGGATCATTCGGTGGCCGTGCTGGACCGGCGCCCGCCCCTGACCGGATCGACCCTGGCGTCGACGGCCCTGCTGCAATGGGAAATCGATCTGCCGCTGACGGCGCTGGCGGACAAGATCGGCATGACGAATGCGCGCCGGGCGTATCTGCGGTCCCGTGCCGCGGTGGATGCGCTGAAGCGGATCGTGGACGAAGAGGGCATCCGTTGCGGCCTTGAGGACAAGGACACCCTCTATCTGGCCGGCAATGACTACGGACGGCGCGCGCTGGAGGCCGAGGCCGAAGCCCGGGCCGGGATCGGTCTGGACAGCACCTTTCTGGGCCCCGCCGAGCTGCGCGAGCGGTTCGGCATCGACAGGACCGGCGCCATCCTGTCCACGGGCTCGGCCAGCGCGGACCCGGCGCAATTGGCGGCCGGCCTTTTGCGGCGGGCACAGGCAGACGGGGCGGTGGTCTGGTCGCCAGTCGAGGTCATACAGGCGGCCTCGGACCCCGACGGCGTCACCCTGCTGACCGACACGGGGCACGCGGTGCGCGCCCGCCATGTCGTCTTCTGCTGCGGCTATGAGTTTCCGGACGGGGTGCCGACCCCGGGGGCCAAGGTCATCTCGACCTGGGCGCTGGCGTCGAAGGAGCGCACGCCCTGTCCGGCCTGGCTGCGCGATACCCTCGTCTGGGAGGCGTCCGACCCCTACCTCTATTTTCGCATGGCGGGCGACGGGCGGCTGATCGTGGGCGGTGAGGACGAGGACGCCCCGGGCGCGCACGAAGACCCCGCTCGCCTGAAGCGCAAATGCGAATCGATCCGCGACAAGCTGCTGCGCCTGCTGCCCGGTCTGGCGTTCGAGGTCGACTACAGCTGGGCGGGGGCGTTCGGTGAGAGCAGCACCGGCCTGCCGTCCATCGGCCCGGTGCCCGATATGGCGCACGCCTGGGCCGTCATGGGCTTTGGCGGCAACGGCATCACCTATTCGGTGATCGCCAGCCAGGTGGTCTCGGCCGCCATCCGGGGCCGTGCCGATTCCGAGGCCGACCTCTATCAGGCTTGACCGTCGGCGCCCGCCGGTTCACCTGACCGGCATGACCCTGGCCAAGATCTGTGGGCTGACGACGCCTGAATCCCTGACCGTCGCTGTCGAGGCCGGCGCCGGCTTCGTCGGTCTGGTGGCGTTCGAGAAAAGCCCGCGCCATCTCGCGCCCGAAGACGCCCGCCGCCTGCTGGACCAGACCGGCATGGTGCGGGATCGCCGCGCGAAGGTGGTGGTGGTGACGGTCGATCCGGATGACGCCCTGCTGGACGCCCTGACCCGCCATGTGGCGCCCGACTTCATCCAGTTGCACGGTTATGAGACGCCCGCGCGGGCCGCAGCGGTGCGCGAACGCTCCGGGGCGGGGATCATCAAATGCCTGCCGGTCTCGGGGCCGGGGGATCTGACGCCGGTCGCCGACTGGGCCCCGGTGGCCGATCATCTGATGTTCGACGCCCGCACTCCGGCCAACGCGACCCTGCCCGGGGGCATGGGATTGAGCTTCGACTGGACCCTGCTGCAGGGGCTCGACCTGGCTCGCCCTTGGTTCCTCGCGGGGGGACTGAACCCGAGCAATGTGGCCGATGCGGTGCGGCTGTCCGGCGCACCCATGGTCGATGTGTCCTCTGGCGTCGAACGCGCGCCGGGTGTTAAGGAACCGGCCCTCATCCGTGCCTTTCTTGAGGCCGTAGATACCCTCCCCGGGAAACAGTCATTGTGAACGCTTCGCTTTCCAACGCCTACGCCTGGCCTGACGCCGAGGGCCGGTTCGGTCCGTTCGGCGGCCGGTTCGTCGCCGAGACCCTGATGCCTGCCGTCCACGAGCTGGAGGCGGCCTGGGATGCCGCGCGCGCCGACCCGTCGTTCCAGGCCGAGCTGGACGACTTCCTGACCCACTATGTCGGTCGGCCCAGCCCGCTCT
>CAXICH010000219.1:0-3915 GCA_964022245.1 uncultured Alphaproteobacteria bacterium | reverse complement strand
CTTGCAGCAGTCGACGATGTCGTCGGCCACGGCCTGGGTGACGGCGCCCGTCTCCTTGTTGAAGGCGTGATAGAGCTTGATGATGCCCTCGCAGTGCAGGCTCTCGTCGCGCACCGACCAGGAGACGATCTGGCCCATCCCCTTCATCTTGTTCATGCGCGGGAAGTTCATCAGCATCGCAAAGGACGCGAACAGCTGAACCCCTTCTGAGAAGCCGCCGAACATGGCCAGGGTCCGGCAGATGTCGGCGTCCGAATCCACGCCGAACTGGCCCATATAGTCGTGCTTGTCCCGCATGGCCTCATATTCCATGAAGGCGCCGAACTCGCTCTCGGGCATGCCGATGGTCTCGAGCAGCAGGGCGTAGGCCGCGATATGGATGGTCTCCATATTGGCAAAGCTGGCCAGCATCATCTTGACCTCGGTCGGTTTGAACACCCGACCGTATTTTTCCATGTAGTTGTCCTGCACCTCGATGTCCGCCTGGGTGAAGAAGCGGAAGATCTGGGTCAGCAGATTGCGCTCGGCGCTGGTCAGATTGGCCGCCCAGTCCTTGCAGTCCTCGCCCAGCGGCACCTCCTCGGGCATCCAGTGGACCTGCTGCTGCTTCTTCCACATGTCGAAGGCCCAGGGATAGCGGAACGGCTTGTAGGCCGCCGAGGGCGTCAACAGGCCGGGCAGGCTGCCGGCAGGCTTGGCGGGCGTGATCGGGCTGTGGGCGTTCATGCGCGTCTCGTGGACTGGATGGGGTATCGCTGAAGGGCGAGCCCGCACCATGCGCGGAGAGCGGCGCCCTGCCAAGGGGGTCCGGCGCTGGATGTTGTGATTGTGATCACCGCGACCCCCAAATCTTGTGGTTAATCACCGCAGGTCTGGGGACGGATCAGTCGAACACCAGCACCGCCAGCCCCGTCAGGGCAAAGCCGAGGGCAGCCGCCAGCCGGATCCAGGTCATCGGCAGGCGTTCAGCCGCCTTCTCGCCCAGCAGGACGGCGGGCGTATTGGCCAGCATCATCCCGAGCGTCGACCCGACCACGACCGGGATCAGGGCCTCGAACCGCACCGCCAGCGCCGCCGTGGCGATCTGGGTCTTGTCGCCCATCTCCAGCACAAAGAAGGCCGCCGTGGTCGTCAGGAAGATGCCGCGCCAGGTGGTTTCCTTCGGCGCCGGGCGCTCTTCCAGCCGGTCGGGGATCAGGGTCCAGGCGCCAAAGGCCAGAAAGGTCAGGCCGATCACCCATTTGACCCAGGGACCCTCGGCGAAGCTGGCCAGCACGGACCCGGCGATGGCTGCGACCGCGTGATTGGCCACGGTTGCCACCAGGATTCCGGCGAGGATGGGCGCGGGCCGTCGCCAGGCCGCCGCCAGCAGAACAGCCAGCAGCATGGTCTTGTCACCGATCTCGGCCAGGGCCACCAGGCCGGTCGAGACACCAAGGGCTTCCCAGAAGGAGCCGTCCGCAAAAGGAATCACAACAGGTCACTCGGGCGGGGGCGACGGGCAAACCGACGGTCATCGCGAACGCCCCCGCATGGATGCGCCCCGCGATGCCAGCGGTCTTGTCAAACAGCTCCGTGACCCTGAGGTCTGCCGGAGCCCCGCACGCGCCATTCCCTCCGGGCGAGGGAAAGTGTGTTGACGCGCGCCCCACTTTTGCGTGGGCGACTACTCCCCGATGACGAGGGGGCCGCTTTACGCCGGAGGGGCCTGTCGCGCAAGTCGGGCCTCGCGGTACCGGCCATGGCGCTCCAGCGCCCAGGCGGCCAGCCACAGGCCCATGGCCCAGGCAGCGCCGACGCACCATCCGGCCAGCACGTCGGACAGCCAGTGGGCCCCCAGATAGACCCGGGTCAGGCCGACCGTCAGGGCCAGCAGGACGGCGGCGCCCAGCACCCAGGCTTTCTCGCGCCGGCGTGTCAGCCCCTGGGCCACCAGTGTCCCGAGACTCAGATAGAAGACGGTCGCCAGCAGGGCGTGGCCCGACGGGAAACTCGCATTCAGCGTCTCCACGGCCTGATAGGCGACGGGGGGCCGTTCGCGCTCGAAAACGGACTTCAGGCCCTCGCTCAGGCCGACGGCGCCGATCAGGCCGAGCACCAGCCGCAGGGCGGCGCCCCGGTGGCGTTGCAGCAGCAGATAGATGACCGCCAGCAGGGTGAAGAGCGACAGGACGGATATTCCGCCCAGCGACGTCAGGTCGGCGGCCGCCTCCTCGACCCACCACGGGCCGATCGGGTCGGCGGCGTTTCCGGGCACGCGCAAGGCCTCCAGCACCTGATAGTCGAGGCCCCGGTCGCCCTGCTCGGCCATCTCCTCGGCCAGATCGAGGAAAAGCAGCCCGCCCATGGCCATCACCAGGAAGGCCCCGAGCGCAGCCGCCTCGGTCCGCGCCAGCTTCAGGGTGCGGAGGGCGAGCGGCGGCAGGATTTCGGTCAGGCGCTGACGGATTTCGGGAAAGGTCATCGCCGCCAAACGGCCAAGGTTGTCGCCTGTTCCGGCAGGGCGTGTCCCGTGATCACGATTTCGTGAACAGGGGCCCGGCGTCACCCCGGTGTCACAGGGCTTTCCACAGTCCCGAGCGGCTTGCCCCCCGATTCGCGAACAATGTGATCGTCAAGCCCGTTGACGGGTCGTTAGGTATCTGTGCCCCATATGTGGCGTCGGGACCTGCTTCGGCCACTAGATCGTGTGGTTGTTCAGGAGGCGCTGTTGCATTGGCATTCGGGGATAATCGAGCATTATGGCTGGCGTGGAAGCACTGAAAGCGGCGGAAATGAAGACGGCGGAGACGTCGGTGACGTCTGTGGGCGCAGCCGCTGAACGACCGCATCTGAAGGTGGTGCCCTCCATCGTTCTGGACCGCTCGCGCGATGACCTGCTGACCGAGTTCGGCAAGAAGACTCTGGAAGATCGATATCTGCTGGCCGGCGAAAGCTACCAGGACATGTTCGCCCGGGTCGCCAATGCCTTTGCCGACGACGCCGACCACGCCCAGCGCATCTATGATTACATGAGCCGGCTGTGGTTCATGCCGGCGACGCCGGTGCTGTCGAACGGCGGCGCCAACCGGGGCCTGCCGATCTCCTGCTTCCTGAACGCGGTGGGCGACAGTCTGGACGGCATCCAGTCGGTCTGGAACGAAAATGTCGCCCTGGCTTCGAACGGCGGCGGCATCGGCACCTACTGGGGCGGCGTCCGCTCCATCGGCGAGAAGGTCAAGGGTGCCGGCCAGACCTCGGGCATCATCCCCTTCATCCGCGTGATGGACAGCCTGACGCTGGCGATCTCGCAGGGCTCGCTGCGCCGCGGCTCGGCTGCCGTCTATCTCGACGTGCACCACCCCGAGATCGAGGAGTTCCTCGAGATCCGCAAGCCGTCGGGCGACTTCAACCGCAAGTCCCTGAACCTGCACCACGGCATCAACATCACCGACGCCTTCATGGAGGCGGTCCGCGACGGCAAGACCTTCGATCTGCTGTCGCCCAAGGATCAGGAGGTGATGAAGACCGTCGATGCCCGCGCCCTGTGGCAGAAGATCCTCGAGATCCGCCTGCAGACCGGCGAGCCCTATCTGATCTTCTCGGACACGGTGAACCGCCAGATGCCGCGCCACCAGCGCGAGCTGGGCCTGTCCGTCAAACAGTCAAACCTGTGCTCGGAAATCATGCTGCACACCGGTCGCGACCACATGGGCGTCGACCGGACGGCGGTCTGCTGCCTGTCGTCGGTCAATGCCGAGACCTTCCTCGAGTGGAAGGACGAGCCGCGCTTCATCGAGGACGTCATGCGCTTCCTCGACAATGTGCTGGAGGACTTCATCCGCCGCGCCCCCCCGGAGATGTCGGCCGCCGTCTATTCCGCCAAGCGCGAACGGTCGGTGGGCCTGGGCCTGATGGGCTTCCACTCCTTCCTGC
>CAXICH010000218.1:0-3918 GCA_964022245.1 uncultured Alphaproteobacteria bacterium | reverse complement strand
AGCCCTCGCCGAACGAGCGCTCATAGGCCGACAGGTCGACCCGGTGGTGGAACAGGGGCCACAGGGTCTTGTTCGCATACCCGTTGTAATATTCGTCGACGTCCTGGGGCTCGAGGTCGACGAGGGCGACCGTGACCCCCGCCCGGTCCTCGATCTGGGCCTCGGGCTTCCATTCGGGGGTGGTGTTGCCGGACCAGCCGAACCACAGGCCGTCGTATTTCCTGAGCGCTGCCGACAGGGCCATGGCCAGCCCCCCTGCCGATCCAGCCGAGGGGTCCGTAGGCGCCGAGACGCGGTTGGAGACGACGATCAGGCGGCTCATCGGACGTCCGTCCACGAACGGCTGAGCAGGATGGCGCAGTTGATAATGCCGACGAGGGAATAGGTCTGCGGATAGTTGCCCCACAGCTCTCCGGACTCGACGGCGATGTCCTCGCTGAGCAGGCCGGCATGGGTGCGGCGGGCCAGCATCTCCTCGAAGATGGCGCGGGCCTCCTCGTCGCGACCGTTCTGGTGCAGGGCCTCGATGAACCAGAAGGTGCAGAAGTTGAACGCTGTCTCGGGTTCCCCGAAGTCGTCGGGCTCGACATAGCGGAACAGGAAGGGGCCCTTCTTCAGGTCGCGCTCGATGACCTCGAAGGTACGCGCCATGCGGCGGTCATCCAGCGGCAGGAAACCGACATCGGTCAGCTGCAGCAGCGAGGCGTCCAGCTCGGTGCCGCCGAAGCTGGCGGCGAAATGGCCCTCGTCCTCCAGAAAGGCCTCGCTCTCGATCCGCTCGCGGATGATGCGCGCCTTGTCGGCCCAGTCGGCAGCGCGATCCTTGAGGTTCAGATGGAGCGCCGCCTTGGCCAGCCGGTCGCAGGCCGCCCAGCACATAACCGCAGAATAGGTGTGGACCCGGGCAAAGGTGCGGAATTCCCACAGACCGGCGTCGGGCTGGTCGTGCATGTCGAAGGCGCGCTGGCCGACGCGCTCGAGGGCGTGGAAGTCCTCCAGCGTGCCGGGCCGGATCATCCGCTGGTCATAGAAGGCCTGCACCAGCGGCAGGACGATCTGTCCGTAGACGTCGTGCTGCAGATGCTCGCGCGCCTGGTTGCCGACGCGCACCGGCTTCATGCCGCGATAGCCCTCGACGGTGTCGGTGATCCGTTCGTCGATGCCCTCCTCAAGGCCGACGCCGTAAACCGGCTGGACGTGGCCGCCGTCGGCCTGGTCGACCAGGTTGCGGAGATAGACGAGGTAGTTCTCGAGGATATCGACGGCGCCGAGGCGGTTGAGGGCGCGCACTGTGTAGTAGGCGTCGCGAATCCAGCAGTAGCGATAGTCCCAGTTGCGACCGCTGCCCGGGAATTCCGGCACCGAAGTGGTCAGGGCCGCGACGATCGCGCCGGTTTCCTCATAGGCGCACAGCTTCAGGGTGATGGCGGCGCGGATCACTGCCTCCTGCCAGTCCAGCGGCAGATAGAGTTTGCGGACCCACTCCTGCCAGTAGCCGACGGTGCGGTCGCGCGCGGCGATCAGGCCCGGGCCGACATCCTGGTCATAGGCCTCATCGGGCCCGAAGAAGAAGGCCATCGGCTTCTCGAGCCGGAACACCCGCTCATTGATGATGTGGCTGACCGGACAGTCGGTCGTCAGGCGGAAGGTCGAGCCCGTGCACAGATAGCGGATGTGGTTGGACCCGTGGGTACTGTCGGCGAGGCGCTCGCCCCAGTTGGCCGCGGGCCGCAGGCGGATGGCAATGCGGGGCGTGCCGGACAGGGGCCGGATCAGCCGGCCGAACGCCAGCGGACGATAGGTCCGCTGCTGGTGCGCATGGCGGGGGCAAAAGTCGATGATCTCGAGGGCGGACCCATCGACCGCATGGAGAACCGTGCGGAGAACCGGCGTATTGCGCACATAGTCCTGCTCGGCGCTGACCTGGTCCTGCAGCACAATGTCCCAGAAGCCGTGATCCGGATCGCTGCCGTCCATCAGGGCCGAGAACAGCGGGTCCCCGTCGACGCGCGGCGCACAGGCCCAGACATAGCGGCCCTGACGGTCAATCAGGGCACTGACGGCACAATTGCCGATGGGAGCGAGGTCGACGGAGGGCTTCATCGGGCCGCCTCGGCCAGCTGCGCCAGCCAGTCGCTGACGGCGCGGGTATCCGCGAGGCCATAGCGGGCGGCGCTGACCCAGCGGGGGTCGACCAGAATGCCAAAGCCCCCGGCCGCCTCGGCCGCGCGAAAGGCAGATTCGTCGGTGCGATCGTCGCCGATCATGACGGGATGCGCCCCGGAAAAGGGCGGCTCGGCCAGAAAGTCCGCAAGCGCCCGGCCCTTGTCCGCATCGCCACCCTTCAGCTCGACCACCATATGGCCGGGCTGCAGATGAAGGCCGTGGTCCCGGGCCAGCGTCGTGGTCGCGTGGCGCACGCCGGGCGCCCGGTCCGGCGCATTGCGGTAGTGGACGGCGACGCCCACTCCCTTGTTCTCGATCTCGACCCCGTCTGCGATCTCCGCCCGGAGGGTCCGGGTCAGACCTTCGACCGCCAAGGCCACATCGGCCTCGGCGCCCCGGCTCTCGACCTGGCCGTCGGCCGAGCGACGCTCGAGGCCATGGACACCCGCGACAGGGACCACGCGCCCTTCCAGAATGCGATCGACATCGACCAGCGCACGCCCGCTGAGGACGGCCACCCGACCGTCCAGCGCCGTGATCAGGGCGTCCAGCAGACGGGTGCGGCGGGGATCCGGACCGACATCCTCGGGCCGGGATTCAATGGGGGCGAGCACACCGTCGAGGTCCAGAAACAGGGCCAGCGGCCCGCGATTCCGGATCAGGGACGCAGGCGCCGGGGGCGGCGCGAGGTCTCGGGGGTCGGTCGGGGCGATCACGGCAGTCATCAGGTCGGGTCGGATCTTTCTCGTGGCAGGGGGCTACGCCGGAACGGGTGCCCGCAGTCTCGGGAGGGACCGTCCAGCGGGGGAGGAAGACGGTCGGCTCGGGGTCGCGGTCCTGCTAACGCCCCGCTGCGGCAAAGGTTGTCGCCTAACTGCGGTCAGGTCAAACCGCCGGGCGGCGGGATCAGAGAGACGGGGTCCGGCATTGTGAAACAAGCCGGGATGCGGCACATCCTGCGGCTTCCTCTCCGGCGGGCCGATGACGGCCGTATTGACGCGCGCGACATGACCCAGCCTCCCTTTGACGTCGACACCACCCGATCCATCACCGATCACGCCCGGCAGGTGATCCGTCTGAACCGCGAGGCGCTGGCAGCGCTGGAAGCCGGGCTGGACGACAGCGTGGCCCGGGCCTGTTCCGCGATCCTGTCGCGGCCCGGCTATCTGGTAGTGACCGGGATGGGCAAGTCCGGCCATATCGGCGGCAAGCTGGCGGCGACCCTGGCCTCGACCGGAACCAATGCCTTTTTCGTCCACCCGGCCGAGATGAGCCACGGCGATCTGGGCATGTTGCGGGACGACTGCACCCTTCTGGCGATCTCGAACTCCGGCGAAAGCCGCGAACTGCGCGACCCCCTGATCTTCTGCCAGCGACGGGGCATTCCGGTGATCGGCATGACCCAGAGGCCGCAGAGCTTCCTGGGCCGGAACAGCGCCGTGCTGCTGCAGCTGCCGCAGGTGGCCGAGGCCTGTCCGAATAATCTGGCGCCGACCACCTCGACCCTGATGACACTGGCACTGGGCGATGCCCTGGCCATGGTGCTGATGGAGCGCCGCGGCTTTTCCGCCGAGGCCTTCGGCCTCCATCACCCGGGCGGCAAGCTGGGCATGGGCCTGCAAAGCGTGCGCGACTGGATGGGCGACCGACCCCGCAAGGTGGCGACGGTCACCCGCGACGCCCCCTTTGCCGAGGTCATCTCGGCCATCACCGAGGGGATGAAGGGCGCCACCGCCGTGGTCGAGGCCGACG
>CAXICH010000217.1:0-3928 GCA_964022245.1 uncultured Alphaproteobacteria bacterium | reverse complement strand
CTTCGGGCGGAGTGGAACAACCGTGTTCGGTTCCGCTGTCAGTAGCGCTCCTCCTGGCCGCCGTCACGGTCGCTTTGCAGCGCGCGGATCAGTTCGGCCTCGGCCATGTTCATGTGCTGGGGTTCAGCCAGCAGGGCGCGGGTTTCAGCCTCATCCTCGGCCTCGGTGCGCTCATCAACCCGTTGCAGGGTGGTGATCAGGTTCTCGCTCAGCTCGTCCGGCGAAACGGTCTCGTCGGCCAGTTCGCGCAGGGCGACGACAGGGTTCTTGTCATTGTCGCGGTCGATGGTCAGCGCCTCGCCCTTGGCGATGTTGCGGGCGCGGTGACCGGCCAGCAGGACCAGACCGAACCGGTTCGGCACCCTTTGGATGCAGTCTTCGACAGTGACGCGAGCCATGAATTTCCTCGAACTCTGGGAGAACCAGACAAAATAGAGACTTCCCGGCGATTGTGCAACGCCACATCGGCAGGAATGAGGCATCTACCGATCGACCGGGACCGCGTCGCGGCCAACTCGCGCCAACCCGACCAGTTCGGCTACGGGGTCTCCGGAGACCGGATCCCTCCAGTCCGGGGCCACCTCGGCCAGCGGCCCCATGACGAACAGACGCTCCGTCGCGCGCGGGTGAGGCAGGACCAGATCGGCCCCTTCGACCCGCTGTCCGCCGAAATCGATCAGGTCGAGGTCCAGCGTCCGGGGGGCGTTCCTCGCCGAGCGCCGCCGGCCGAAGCGATCCTCGATTGCCGATAGTGTGGCCATCATTTCGACCGCCGTCCCGGCCCATACGCCCCGGATCACGCCATTCAGAAAGGGTGGATCGGCCGGGTCGGGCCAAGCCTCCGAACGCCACCATCGCGAGCGGCGCACTTCGCCCAGCCCCGCGCGCGTCAGGTCATTGACGGCGGCGTCCAGCAGGGTGCCGATATCCGGCCAGGCCCCCTTGTCATTGCTGCCCAGAGCGATGATGACAGGTGTGCTCATATTCTCTCCGGGGTCGTCCTGTGGCCCCTCATATTTCAAGGGACATCGGCGATGCACCTCTACCCTGACGAGCGCCTGGCGCTGTTCATCGACGGCTCAAACCTTCACGCAGCCGCCCGGTCACTGAGTTTCGACCTCGATTTCAAGGCCATGCTGGACGATGTCCGCGAGCGGTCGCGCTTCGTCCGGGCCTACTACTACACCGCGGTGGTCGAGGGGGAGGATTTCTCCCCCGTACGCCCGCTGGTCGACTGGCTGGGCTATAACGGCTTTTCGACGGTCACCAAGCCGGTGCGGCGCTTTACCGATGCGTCCGGTCATGTCCGCATGAAGGGCAATATGGATGTCGAGATCGCCGTCGACATGATGCAGATGGCGCCGCGTCTCGACCACGCCGTGCTGTTCTCGGGCGATGGCGACTTCCGCCGGCTGGTGCAGGCTGTCCAGGCCGAGGGGTGCCGGGTGTCGGTGGTCTCGACGCTCAAGACCCAGCCGCCCCACATCGCCGACGAACTGCGCCGTCAGGCCGACGACTTCGTCGAACTGGCCGACCTCAAGACCCTGTACGGCCGCCCCCGCCCGGTCCGCGAAGACGCATGACGCCGCCCGCTCCGGTCGCCGAGCCGCCCGCCGACTGCCCGCTGTGCCCCCGGCTGGTGGCCTACCGCGCCGACAATGCCCGTCGCGAGCCTGACTGGTTCAACGGCGCAGCACCCTCGTTCGGGGATCCGCAGGCCCGATTGCTGGTCGCGGGCCTCGCCCCCGGTCGCACGGGGGCCAATCGCACGGGCCGTCCCTTCACGGGCGATCACGCGGGGTGGCTGCTTTATCAGACGCTGCTCGAGACCGGTTTTGCACGCGGCACCTATGACGCCCGTCCCGACGACGGCCTCGAGCTTGTCGACTGTATGATCACCAATGCGGTCCGCTGCGCCCCGCCCGGCAACAAGCCCCTGCCCGCCGAGGAAGCGACCTGCCGACCGTTTCTCACGGCCCGTCTTCAGGCCCTGCCGCGACTCAAGGTGATCGTGACGCTCGGCGATGTCTCGCGCCGCAATGTGCTGAAGGCCCTGGGCAAGCCGGCCTCATCCATGGCCCCCGGCCACGGGTCCGAGGCCCGCGTTGGCCCCTATGTGCTCCTGAACAGCTATCACTGCTCCCGGCTCAATACGAACACCGGGCGGCTCACCCCTCTGATGTTCCGGGAGATTTTTGAACGCGCCCGCGCGCTCATCGAAATGTGATCGAACGCCGTTCGCCTGACAGGCGAATGTGGCGGCCCGGACACAGGCTTTTCCCCTCGCAGGTGTAGACTGCCTGTCGCGGGAACATCTCCGCGAGAGCCCGCGTTTCGGCCCACAGGAGGCTGTCATGCGTACGAACACACACTTCTTTTCTCCGGGCGAACGAAAAGCCGCGATCTGGGCTGTTGTCGCAGCCATCGCCCTGTCGGCCGCCGGCTTTGCCTGGGACTGGGCACAGGGGCCTTCGCTGGGCCTGTATGAGCGTGCGGGGCAGACCCAGCTGGTCGGCGCCATTGAGGCGCAGCCGCTCGGCTAAGGCGTCCTGAGGGCGCTCAGCCCTTGTCGCGGAGCAGGCGGGCCTTGTCGCGCTGCCAGTCGCGTTTGGCTGAGGTCTCGCGCTTGTCGTGCAGCTTCTTGCCCTTGGCCAGCGCCAGTTCGACCTTCGCCATGCCCGAATCGTTCAGGTAGAGCTTGAGCGGGATCAGCGTCTGGCCGTCCTTCTGCACCGCACCGATCATCCGATCGATCTGACGGCGATGAAGCAGCAATTTTCTGGGACGGCGGGGTTCATGGTTGAACCGGTTGGCCTGGGCATAGGGCGGAATGTCCGCATTGATCAGCACGATCTCGCGGCCTTCGATGGCCGCATAGCTTTCAGCGATATTGGCCCGTCCAGCCCGCAGCGCCTTGATCTCGGTACCGACCAGCATGATGCCGGCCTCGACCGGCGCATCCAGGAAATAGTCAAAGCGTGCGCGCCGGTTCTCGGCGATCACCTTCGGCTCATATTTCTTCTTGTCCGACTGGGGACGCCTCTGGGCCGGTCCTTGCGCCATTACTGGACGCCCGCGGCCTTCATGGCCCGGTCGATGACGGGCCGGACCGCTTCGGCTGTCGGCGCCAGCGGCAGCCGCACCTCCTCCCCGCACAGGCCAAGGCTCGCCAGGGCGTATTTCGTCGGCGCCGGCGAATTGTCGAGGAACAGGGCCTTGTGCAGGTCGATCAGCCGGTCCTGCCAAAGGCGGGCGCTCTCCAGATCGCCAGCCTGGACCGCGTCATACAGCGCCACCATGGCCTCGGGCGCGACGTTCGAGGTCACCGAGATCACCCCATGCCCGCCATGGGCCAGATAGCCGAGGAAGGTCGGGTCATCGCCCGAGATCAGGTCGAACCGGCCATCGACACGGGTTCGCATCCAGCTGGCCCGCGCCAGATCCGCCGTCGCGTCCTTGATGCCGACGATGTTCGGGTGCTTCGCCAGTCGCGCCACCGTGTCGTTCGACATGTCCACGCCGGTGCGCCCGGGCACATTGTAGAGCAGCATGGGCAGCTGCACAGCCTCGGCAATCGCCTCGAAATGCAGGGCCAGGCCCTCTTGCGACGGCCGGTTGTAATAGGGGGTGACGACCAGTGCCCCGTCCGCCCCGACGGTCTTGGCGTGGCGTACCCTGTCGATGGCGACATCGGTCGAGGACGAGCCGGCCCCGGCGATGACCCGGATGCGACCGGCAACCGTCGAGACCACGCTTTCGACCACATGTTCGTGCTCTTCGGCGGTCAGTGTGGCGCTCTCGCCGGTGGTACCCATCGGCACAACGCCGTGCACGCCAGCCGCGATCTGACGCTCCACCAGGGCGGTCAAGGCAGCGTCGTCCACCTTTCCGTCACGAAGAGGTGTGATCAAGGCGGTGATCACGCCCT
>CAXICH010000216.1:0-3949 GCA_964022245.1 uncultured Alphaproteobacteria bacterium | reverse complement strand
AGGCATGAAACCGGTCGGCCAGCCCCGCCAGCCGCACCTCGGCATCGGTCCAGCCATCACCGATCATGACCACCGGCCGCGACAGGCCCAGCGCGCGGATGGCGGTCACCTTGCCGCCGTCCGCCGACAGCGGATTGGCACGGTCCACCCCGGTCACCCGGCCCGCGTCGTCATAGGTCAGGTCATTGGCCAGCACCCGCGCATCGGGCACCCCCAGGTGCCGGGCCACGGGCGCGATCACCTCGCGAAAGCCCCCGGATACGATCACCAGCCGCTCGGCATGGGCGCGCAGCGTCTCGACATTCCGCGCCACCGACGGCGCCAGTCGTGCCACCGCCTGGTCCGCCAGAGTCTGCACATGGTCGCGCGTCAGCGGCAGCAGGGTCAGCCGCCGGGTGAGGGCCTCGTCAAAGCCCAGCCCGCCGGACATGGCCTGATCCGTCAGGGCCGCGATCTCGGCCCGGATCGTTCCGGCCTCCGGCGTGCCCTCGAGCGCCAGCTCGGCCAGCGCCTCAAGCGTCTCGAAGCCGACCAGCGTCGAATCGAAGTCGAAGATCAGTGTAGGCGCATCGGACATGAGCCGACCTTGGCCCACCTTCGCACGTGCAGCAACGACTCAGTCGTCGTTTTGCCGGGCTTTCATCGCGACCGCAGCCAGAACCCCCAGCAGGGCCACAGTCGCCGCGACGGCACCGCCCTCCTTGGCGTGGTCCCGGGCATAGCCCCCGGCGTCCGAGGCATAGCGCCGGGCACGACCGCCCGCGTCCTCGAGTCCGCGCCGCGCCCGCCCGCCGTAACGGTCCAGCTCGGCGTGAAGGGCTTCCATCCGTCCGTCCATCCCGTCCGGACGCAGACGCGACAGTACGGCGGGCATGGCGGGCATCCGCCAACGACGCGGGTCCGCCTGGGTCTTCCATCGCTGAAGGCGGGTGGGCCCGGACTTCTGGTTCAGCAGCACATAGCCGATCCCGACCGAGACCAGCAGCGCCACCACGGCCCCGGCGATCCCCGGATGTTTGCGCACCTCGGCCAGGGTGCTGAAGCGACGCACCACCGGATAGTGAAGTTCGTCGGCCAGACCGTCATTGGTCGGGTCGTACAGGCCGTCATCCCACGGGTGATAGTCATGACTCTTGTCGCGCATCATCGAGGGAGCAAAGCGCGCAAAGATCGGCTCGGCAAGCCCCGGCAGCGCTGAATAGAAGGACGCGATCAGCCGGCCGCCCCCGCCAACGGTGATCTCGCGGATCGGATGGCTGGCACAGTACAGCACCGTATCGGCGACCACATGGGTGCCATAGACGGGCTGCGGATTCTGCACGGCCTGCCCCGTCAGATTGCGGGCGTGCCGGTTATACGGGGTATCGATGGCGGCCGGCTTGACCAGACTCAGCGATACCGGCGCCTTCTCGCGCAGCAGTTCGATACGCAGCGAGTTTGTGAACCCCTTCACCGCGTGTTTCGATGCCGCATAGATGCCCTGCAGCGGGATCGGCGCGTCGGACAGGATCGAGCCGACATTGACGATGGCGCCGCCGCCCGGCCGGCCGCGCAGATGCTCGACGGCGATCAGCGAGCCGTTGACCACGCCCCAGTAGTTGGTCTCGAACAGGCGCCGCTGGTCCTCCAGCGTGGTCTCGCGGATGGGGCCGAAGATCGAGACCCCGGCATTGTTCACCCAGGTATCGAACCCGCCGAACAGGCGCCGGCATTTGTCGGCGGCCTCGGACAGGGCGTCGTAGTCGGCGACGTCGGCCGCCGCCCAGGCCACCCGGCCGCCCTCGGCCTGGATATCCTCACACAGGGTCTTGAGGTCCTGCTCGCCCCTGGCAATCAGAAACACACAGGCCCCGGCGCGCGCGGCCCGTCGGGCCGTGGTCAGCCCGACACCAGAGGTCGCGCCCGTGATGACGATCGCCTGATCCTTGAGGGGTTTCAGCTGGGGCTTTGCGGACATCAGACGCCTTCGTTCACTATGGGGAGCCGACAGAACAACGGCACAGCCCCCGCGTGGTTTCCGCCCTTATCATAAGGCCACGCTTGCAAGGGCTTAAATTGGTCGCGGCCACCGCCTATCTGTGCGCCTTCGCCTTTCACAGGATACGCCCCTTGACCGACGCCTCCAGCCTGCCTGACGACCGGGTTGCAACCTTCCAGATCGACGGCCAGCCCGTGCGCGGCCGGATTGTCCGCATGGGCCCGGCCATCGATGCCGTCCTGTCGGCCCATGCCTATCCGGCCCCGGTGGCCGAACTGCTGGGTGAGGCCTGTGCGCTGGCGGCCCTGATCGGTTCGGCGCTCAAATTCGATGGCCGCCTGATCCTTCAGGCCCAGGGCGACGGCCCGGTCCGCTATGTCGTCTGCGACTATGGCACCGACGGCACTCTGCGCGGCTACTGCCGTTATGACGAAGGGGAACTGGCCGCCCTCACTGCCGAGGACGCCCGCCCCGGTGCCCACCGCCTGCTGGGCAAGGGCGTGTTCGTCATGACCCTCGACCAGGGGCCCGACTTTGATCGCCACCAGGGCATCACCCCCATTGAGGGCGACAGCCTGGCCCTGTGTGCCGAACACTATTTCCAGCAGTCCGAGCAGATTCCGACCGAGGTCCGTCTCGCCGTAGGCCATCTGACCGACGAGACCGGCAGCGGCTGGCGCGCCGGTGGCATGATGATTCAGCGCCTCGCGGCCGACGCCACCCGTGGCGAAACCGAAGAGGCCTGGACCCGCGCCCGGGCCCTGTTCAACACCATCAGCGCCGACGAGCTGATCGACCCCCAGGTCCCGTCCGAGACCCTGCTCTGGCGCCTGTTCCACGAGGACGGCGTCCGCCTTGAGGCCGCCCAGCCGCTCGAGGCCCTGTGCCGATGCTCGCCCGGGCGTATCGCCACGGTCCTCGACAGTTTCACCGATCAGGAACGCGCCGACATGGTCGAACCCGACGGCAAGATTCACATCACCTGCGAATACTGCGCGAAGGTCTATGCGCTGGATGCAGGGACGACGGTGTAGGCGGAGGCGCACGCCTCCACGTCATCACCGGCGGCCGCCTGCCGCCGCATCTCGAAGGTCCCGGACCAGTTGCCCAGGATGTGCCAACGACCCCGGATGGTATGGCCATCGGGGGTCAGCTCGCCGACATATTCAATCGTGATCCGCCCACCGTCCGGAATTTTGGTGAAGGCCAGCGACAGGCCTGTCCGCTGCCCTTCCAGAACGGCGTGCAGGTCGGAGCCAGCCGAGCTCCAGTAATCCCGCTCCGTGGTCTGGCCCGTAAAGTGACTGCCGTGCTCGTCCAGTATCGCCAGAAAGCTGGTCGGCACGAAGTCGTCAGGGGCGCCGTCCGGGTAGAAGAAAACGCCCGCCCATCGCCCGCTGAGGTCTAGGCTGTCGGGGGCCGCCGTCATTCCCTACCCGTCCAGATCCAGCGAGTATCCCGCCGAGCGCACCGTGCGGATCGGGTTGGCGGTGCCCTCGACGCTGAGCGCCTTCCTCAGGCGGCCGACATGGACGTCGACCGTGCGCGCCTCGACATAGACGTCCGAGCCCCAGACGGCGTCCAGCAGCTGCTCGCGGCTGAACACCCGGCCCGGGTGCTGCATGAAGTGATCCAGCAGGCGGAATTCGGTCGGGCCCAGGTGGATTTCCTTGCCCGCCCGGCGCACCCGGTGGGCCACCCGGTCGATGACGATGTCGCCGTGGTTGATCCGGTCATCCGCCAGACCCGGACGGATGCGGCGCAGCACCGCCCGGATGCGGGCGATCAGCTCGGTCATCGAGAAGGGCTTGGTCAGATAGTCGTCGGCGCCCGTGTCCAGGCCGCGCACCCGGTCCGTCTCCTCGCCGCGCGCGGTCAGCATGATGATCGGCAGGTTACGCGTTTCGGGCCGTCCACGAATGCGGCGACAGACCTCGATGCCCGACACCTTGGGCAGCATCCAGTCCAGCA
>CAXICH010000215.1:0-4041 GCA_964022245.1 uncultured Alphaproteobacteria bacterium | reverse complement strand
TGCCGAAGGCCCACCACTGGCTGATCCTGCACGGCCGCTACACCTGCGTGGCGCGGAAGCCCAAATGCGACGCCTGCGTGATCCGCGACCTGTGCCCGTCGGTCTCGCCGGTCGTCGGGAGCTAGGGCAGTTTCAACGCCATTCCGACCGAGGCCGGGGCGGTCAGGGCAAAGCCGTATTGCGCGTAGAGACGGTGCGCCTCCCCGTCGGCCAGCAGGCTGACATAGGTGCCGGAGGGCAGTTTGGCCCGCATACGCTCCATCAGCCGCGCCATGATGGCCTTGCCGAGCCCCCGGCCCTGATGAGCGGGGTCGACGGCGATGTCGACGACCTGGACGAACAGGGCGCCGTCGCCCACCACCCGGCCCATGCCGACCGGCTGGTCGTCCTGCAGGATCTGGACGGCAATCAGGGTGCGGGGCAGACCAATCTCAGCCCCCGCTCCGGTCTTGGGGCTCAGCCCTGCGATACGGCGCAGGCGCAGATAGGTCTCGATCGAGGGCGTCTGGTCGCTGAAGGAGTAGCCGGTCGGCAGGTCGATCACGGGCGCGCTCCGGTCAACGATTGAGGCGGTCGGCGACGGCGGTAACAAAAGCCCGCCCGCCGTCCGGTGCATGGTTGAGATAGAAGTCCGGCTCGATCAGTTCGGCCTCCATCACCAGCCATTGGCCCTCGCCGCCGCGTGCCAGGTCGATGCGGGCATAGAGCAGGTCCTCCTCGACTGTGGCCAGCACCCTGCCAGCCAGTTCCAGCGCCGAGGGATCGGGCTCGGGCTCAGGCGCATAGAGGCCGCCGAACTGTTGCTGGATGCGGAACTCGCCGGCGCGGGGGCGTTTGCGCACCGCATGGCTGAAGCGACTGCCAAAGAACAGCAGCGACAGTTCGCCCTCGGTCTCCAGCGCGGCGATGAAGGGCTGGATCAGGCCCGGGCCGTCCGGCATTTCGGTCACGGCCTCGCCGCGTGCCATGCGCGTGGTCTGCCAGCCGCCGCCCGACACGCGAGGTTTGACCACCAGATCGTCGGTGCCGAGGGCGTCAAAGGCCGCATCAACCTGATCCGGCGTAATCTGCTCGCTCCAGAGCGTCGGCGGGACGGGCAGGCCCGCCTCGCCCAGCCGCTGCAAATAGGATTTGTCGGAATTCCAGGCCAGCACCGTGGCCGGGTTCCACATGCGGACCCCCGCCGCCTGCCAGGTCGCACAGGCCTGCATCCACCGGGCGTGATCGCGGTGATAGCCCCAGGCCACCAGCGGCAGCACCACATTGGCCGCCACGAGACCCTCCGCACTGTCGATATGGTCGGTCCAGGCCTCCGGTCGGGCGGTCAGGTCACCCTCTGCCAGTACGGTTACCAATCGCTCGAGCACCGCGGGCCACTGGCCGGCAAAGGACGGATCGTCGGGATTGGGGGTCAGGATCACGATATCGGTCATGGCCGCCTCATAGCGGAAATTGCGAGGTCGAAAAGCCGGGTTCGGCGCCCGTGACTGGTCATCGGCGACCGGGCGGGCTAAGCGGCGCCCCATGACCCATAACGCCCTCACCCATGATGCCCCCTCTCACGATGTTTGCGCCGTCGGCAATGCCATCGTCGATGTGCTGAGCCCCTGCACCCCCGAATTCCTGTCCGACAAGGGGCTGGAGCCCGGCTCAATGCAGTTGGTCGACGAGGACCAGAGCGCCACCCTCTATGAAACCATGGCGGCCGGGGTCGAGGCCTCGGGCGGATCGGCGGGCAATACGGTCGCCGGCATCGGCAGCCTCGGCGGGCGCGCGGCCTATATCGGCAAGGTCGCCGACGACCAGCTGGGCGGGGTCTTCGCCCACGACATCCGCGCGGCAGGCGTGACCTTTGACACGCCGGCGCTGACCGGCGGTGCGGGCACCGGCCGCTGCCTGATCAATGTGACGCCGGACGGCCAGCGCACCATGTGCACCTTCCTCGGCGCCGCCAACCAGTTGGCCCCGGAAGATCTTGATCTGGCGCGCGTCGCCGACAGCGCCATCGTCTATCTGGAAGGCTATCTGTTCGACCCGGCCCCGGCCCGCGCAGCCTTCGAGGCGGCGGCGGCGGCGGCGCACAAGGCGGGCCGCAAGGTTGCCATCACCCTGTCGGACACCTTCGTCGTGGCCCGTTGGCGCAGCGAGCTGCTGGCCTTCCTCGACGGCTCGACCGACATCGTCTTTGCCAATGAGGCCGAGGCCTGCGCCCTGTTCGAGACCGATGACGTCGAGGCGGCGACCGCGGCCCTGGCTGAAAAGGTCGAGGTGGTGGCCGTGACCCACGGGCCGAAGGGCTCGGTGCTGGTGCGCGGCGAGGAGCGCGCCGACATTGCCGCCGAGCCGGTCGCCAGGGTCGTCGATACCACCGGCGCAGGCGATCAATATGCCGCCGGGGTGCTGTTCGGTCTGGCGCGCGGCCTGCCGCTGGAGACCTGCGGTCGGCTGGGAGCGATTGCTGCGGCCGAAGTCATCTCGCACTGGGGCCCGCGCCCCATGACCTCGCTGAAGGATCTGGCCGCAGCCGCAGGCATTCGCCTTTAAGCGATCCGCTCCAGCGCGGCGACGAAGAAACCGTCCAGACCGCCCTTGTCCGCCCACTGGCTAGGCAGGATGCGCAGCCAGCCCTCCGGCGTCAGGGCCTCGACCGGGGCGCCGACCGCCGCCGGATCGGCCGGCACAGTGCGAAACGCCTCATTGCGGCGGAGGAAGGCCGTGACCTGGGTCTCACCCTCCTCGCGCTCCAGCGAACAGGTGCAATAGACCAGCCGTCCTCCCGGCGCGACGCGGGCCGCGGCCACGTCCAGCAGCCGGTGCTGCACATCCGCCAGATTGCCGATATCGGCCGGCCGGGTGGCGCGCAGGGCCTCGGGATTGCGGCGGAGCGTGCCCGTGGCCGAACAGGGCGCGTCCAGCAGCACCCGGTCAAAGCTGCGCGGGTCGTCCCAGTCCTCGGCGGGCGAGGCGATGACCTCGGCCGGCAGGGCCATACGCTTCAGATTGTCCCGCAGCCGGTCCAGCCGCTTGTCCGAGCGGTCCAGCGCCGTGACGGCCGCGCCCGTGGCCGCCAGCTGCAGCGTCTTGCCGCCGGGCGCCGCGCACAGATCCAGCACCGAGTGGTCCGGGCCGACGTCCAGCAAGCGGGCAGGCACGGCGGCGGCCGCGTCCTGCACCCACCAGATGCCATCCTCGAATCCCGCCCAGTCGCGCAGGTCGCCGCGGCGGTCGGTGCGCAGGGTGTCGGGGGCGAGCATGCGGGCCTCCAGCGCTTCGGCCAGGGCCTCGGCATCCGTTCCGGGCTTGAGGCTGAGGTCGGTGGGGGGCTCAAGGCTCGCGGCCTTCGCCATGGCCTGCAGCGCAGCCTCACCGTAGGTCTGGCGCCAGCGGGCGGTCAGCCAGTCGGGAAAGTTGGCCACCGGATCGGTCGCACCGGTACCGTCGCGATCGATGCCGCGCAGCACCGCATTGATCAGCGCCTTGTAAGGCCGGGTCGCCGGATCGCGCTCGGCCAGTTTGACCGCGCTGGAGACGGCGGCAAAGGCGGGCGTCTTCAGCGTCAAGGTCTGGGCAAGGGCTGTGCGCATCAGGGTGCGGACGGCAGGCGGGGGTGGCCGCTTCAACCGCTTGTCGAGGATGGCGTCGATCTCGCCCAGACGCCTGAGCGCGGCCATAGCAACCGCCCGGGCGAAGGCCCGGTCCTGCGGCTCAAGGCTCGAGACGGGCGGTTTCGACAACGCCTCATCAAGGCCGTTGCGCCGTTCGAGCGCCGCGTTGAGCAACAGCCCGGCGGCATGGCGGGCCTGAATTCCGGGATCATCCGTCATGCTAGACCGACACCTGCGTGCCCAGCTCGACCACGCGGCCGGGCGGGATGTGGAAGAAGTCGGTCGGATTGGCCGCGTTGCGCATCAGGAAGATATACAGCCGGTCCTGCCACAGGGGCATGCCCTGGGTGGACGAGGGCACCACCGACCGCCGCCCGAGGAAGAAGCTGGTCGACATGATGTCGAACTTCAGCCCCTGCTTGCGGCACAGGCCCAG
>CAXICH010000214.1:0-4108 GCA_964022245.1 uncultured Alphaproteobacteria bacterium | reverse complement strand
GCGGTCCCGGCGGCGGCGGTCCCGCCGGCTCCAGCCGCGCGATCAGCACCGGCAGGGCGCCGAACAGGGCCAGCAGCTCGGGATCGGGCGTCTCAAGGTCGGCCGGCATCAGCACCACCACGGCATCGGCCCGCGCGAGTCCGGTCGCCAGCGGCTCGCGCATTGGGCCGGACGGGAAGACCGCCCCGTCGCCGAACGGCCACTCCTCATCGCGGGTCTCGCCGTCGACGATGATCAGGCTCAGCGTCTTGGTCAGCAGGGGGTTCTGGTGGGCGTCGTCCAGCACCAGCGCCTCGGCTCCGCCCGCGACAGCAGCGTCGGCCCCGGCCGCCCGGTCGCGCGCGATCCAGGCGGGGGCCTCCTGCGCCAGCATCAGCGGTTCGTCGCCGACATCTTCGGCCGTGTGGGCGCGGGGATCGACCCGCACCGGGCCTTGCAGCGAGCCGCCATAGCCGCGCGACAGGGCGTGGGCCGCGACGCCGCGCGCCTTCAGCCGCTCCAGGACCGCCAGCGCGATCGGCGTCTTGCCCGAGCCGCCGACGGTCAGATTGCCGATGGAGATGACCGGCACGCCCGGATCATGGGGCACAGTCCGGGCGATCCGCCGCGCCGTCGCCGCCGCCCAGATCCAGGAGACCGGCCGCAGCAACAGCCGGGGCAGAACGCCGTATTTCCGGTCACGGCGATACCACCAGCGCGGGGTCGAAATCTTCATCGGCCGGCTCCGGTCGGGGGCAGCAGCGGCGCCATCACCTGCCACAGAACCTCCAGTCCGCCGTCGGCACTGGCGGCAGCCTGCTCAGCCTGCCGCCCTAACTGACGCGTCTGGTCCGGATCGGCCAGCAGGGTGGAGACACGCGGCGCCAGCTGAGACAGGTCCGTCAGAATCTCCAGCCCCCCGGCCTCGACCATGGCTCCGGCGACGCTCCAATTGCTCATGTCCGGCCCGGTCAGGGTCGGCCGGGCCAGCCGGGCGGGCTCCAGCGGATTATGGCCGCCCACAGGGGCGCGCCCGATCAACGGGCCAAAGGCGCCGCCCAGCACCACCACCTCGGCCAGCCGCAGGAACAGGCCCATCTCGTTGAGCGTATCAGCCAGATAGACCTGCGTGTCCGGGCGTGGCGTCTCGCCCCGTGACCGCACCGCGACCGACAGGCCCAGCGCCGCCATGTCCGCCTCGATGGTTCCGGCCCGCTCGGGGTGGCGGGGCACGACGATCAGGAAGGGCAGGGGCTCAAGGGTCTGAAGCCGCTGCACCAGCGCCGCCTCTTCGCCCTCATGGGTGCTGGCCAGCACGACCACCGGCCGGTCGCCGATGGCCCCGCTCAGCCGGTCGAATTCCTTGCGGTCGAAGGGCAGCGGGGCGCCGACCAGCTTCAGATTGACCCGCCCATCGACGCGCCCGCCCAGATCGGCGATCCGGCCCGCAGACGCGTCGTCCTGCGGCAGGATGCAGGCGAAGGCGTCCAGCAGCGCCCGTGCCGCCGCCGGGCGTCTCTTCCAGCCCGCCGCGCTGTGTTCCGTGATCCGGGCGCTGGCAAGCATCAGCGGAATGCCCCGCACCTGCGCCCCAAGGATCAGGTTCGGCCACAGCTCGCTCTCGACGAACAGGCCCAGCGACGGCCGCCATTGGTCCAGGAACCCGCTCACGGCCCCCGGCGTGTCGACCGGCGCATACTGGTGGATCACCCCCTCGGGCAGGCGGTGGGTCATCATCCGGGCCGAAGTGATCGTGCCGGTGGTCACCAGTACCGACAGGTCCGGCCGCCGCTCGGCCAGGAGGGCGATGACCGGCAGCAACGACAGGCTCTCACCCACGCTGATGGCGTGCATCCAGACCAGCGCCCCCGCAGGACGTTTGGCCCCGGCCTGACCCAGACGCTCTCCGATCCTGGCCGGGTCCTCCTTGCCCTTCCCGGCCCGGTAAGCCAGCACGCGGGGTACCAGCGGCTCCAGTATCCGGGTCAGCAGCCGATAGGTGCCCAGCAGCAGGCTCACGCCGGATCCCGGTCTGCATTCCGGGCCAGACCGGTCAGCCGGTCGGCGCGCGCCTCGACCGCGTTCAGCCGGTCGGTCCACTCGGCCGTCACCTCGTCCATGTCGCCGTCCTCGGGCCAGTCCACCCGGTCCCAGACCACCGCCCCCTTGCCGAACGGCAGCGGCAGGACCGCCCGGTCCCAGCTCTTCAGCCGGACCGCCGGATGGCACGACACCCCGATCAGCAGCACGGGTGCGCCCGACATCCGGGCCAGCGTCGGCAGACCGGGCGCCATGATATTGGCCGGGCCGCGCGGGCCGTCGGGCGTGATCGCCAGTCCGCCGGTCTTCAGCTGGCGCAGGCCATCGCGCAGCGCCTGGGTGCCGCCCTTGGCCCGCTGGCTCTTGTCCTTGTTGGCCGACGACCCCCGGATGGCGGGAAAGCCCAGCCGCGCCATGGCCCGGGTTATGAACTGGCCGTCCGGTGACAGCGAGATCAGCGCCTTCGTTGGTTGCGCTCTCTCGAGCGGCCAGCTGGCAGGGGAGAGGGCGATGCGCGAATGCCAGAAGACGGCCAGCACGCCGCCGCCCTGGTCCCAGACCTCCTCGGCGACGCCCTCATTCTCCCGCTGCCAGCGCAGGGTCGCGTAGCAGAAGGCCATCCACTGCGAGAGCAGCCAGGCGACCGTCTTCTGGATCACCGGATTGCGCAGCGGCCTCATGCCGTCACCCCGGCGGGCTGCCCGTCCAGCGCCTGACTGCGCGCCAGCCGGGCATAGAGGCCCTTCTGCGCCACAAGGTCGGTGTGGCGGCCCCGCTCCACCACCCGGCCGGACGCGATCACATAGATGCGGTCGGCGTTCTGAACCGTCGACAGCCGGTGGGCGATCATCAGGGTGGCGCGCCCTTCCATCAGCCGCTCCAGCGCCGCCTGCACCAGCGCCTCGCTTTCGGTGTCCAGCGCACTGGTCGCCTCGTCCAGCAGCAGGATCGGCGCATCCTTCAGGAACGCCCGCGCGATCGCCACCCGCTGCCGCTGTCCGCCCGACAGGCGCAGGCCAGCCTCGCCCGCCCGGGTCTGATAGCCATCGGGCAGGGCGCTGATGAACTCATGCGCCGCCGCGGCCCGGGCGGCGTCCTCGATCTGGTCCTGGGTCGCGCCGGGCCGGCCATAGGCGATATTGGCGGCCAGGGTGTCGTCGAACAGGAAGGGTTCCTGCGTCACCAGCGCAATCCGGTCGCGCAGGTCGGCCAGCCGGATCTCGCGGATGTCGCGGCCGTTGATCGTCACCCTGCCCGCGGTGACGTCATAAAAGCGCGGCAACAGGCTCAGGATGGTGCTCTTGCCGCCGCCCGACGGGCCGACCAGTGCGACCGTCTCGCCGGGACGCACCACCAGATCGACCTCGGACAGGGTCGGGGCGCTGTCCTCGCCCAGCGGGCCATAGGCGAACGACACCCCCTCCAGCGCCACCGTGACCGGCCCGTGCGGCAGGGGCTCGGCATCCGGTGCCTCGCGGATCTCGGGCTGGATATCCAGCGCCCCGAACAGCCGGTCGGCGGCGGTCAGCCCCTCGGACATCACCGTCTGCAGATTGGTCACCTGACGCAGCGACTGTCCCGCCGCCATCAGCAGGCCGATATAGGCGGCAAAGGCCCCGACCGTCATGGCCCCGTCGCGCGCCTGCCAGCCGGCATAGGCCATGACGGCGGCGACGATCATCATCGCCACGAGGTTCGACATCGGCCCGGCAAAGGCGCGGGAATCGGCGCTCTTGATCACATGGCGCTGGCGGCGACCGACCACCTCGCCCACGCGGGCCTGTTCAGCCTCTTCACGGTTCTCGATCTTGATCAGGCGGACGCCGTCCAGATTTTCCATCAAGGCCGTCGAAAGATTGCCGGTCTCGACCATGGCCCCGGTCGTCGCCTTGCGCATGCGTTTGCCGAACCGGCGGATCACCAGGGCGATCAGCGGCGCCCCCAGCAGCACGATCAACGTCAGCCGCCAGTCGCTCCACGCCATATAGGCGATCACGGCGATCAGGGTCAGCGCATGCTGGGTGTAGTTGACCATGCCGTTGGTGAAGGCTTCCCGCACCAGATTGGCATCGAACAGCACGGACGAGAC
>CAXICH010000213.1:0-4192 GCA_964022245.1 uncultured Alphaproteobacteria bacterium | reverse complement strand
GCCATGTCGAGGCCCAGCAGCAGCAGCAGGATACCGCCCGCAATGCGGAACGCCGCCAGCGAAATGCCGAAGAACTCCAGCAGCGCCAGACCGGTGAAGAAGAAAAAGACCAGAAAGGCGACGATAAACAGACAGATCAGCGCCGACACCGACATGCGCTGGCTGAGCGTCGCCCCCGCCGTCGCCGCCGCGAAAATCGGGATGTTGCCGATCGGATCGACCAGGGCGAACAGGGCTACGAACAGGTTGACGCCGAGATCGACCGCGCCCATGGCTGAAAGTCCCCTGTTTGAATCCGCCCGGTGAAGTGAGGCGCGCCCCGGCGCACCCGTGTTCTTCCCATAGCCGCTTGCAAGGAGTCCGTCGATGACCTCTCCCGTTCTTGCCGATCCGCGCCTGATCGTCGGGCTGGACCTGCCGTCGGTCGAGGCGGCCGAAGCGCTGGTGGAAAGGATCGCGGACGGCGTTCTGGCCTACAAGGTCGGGCTGAGCCTGCTGGCCCGGCCGGGCGGGGTGGCCTTCGCCCATAAACTGCGCGCGCGCGGCAAGATGGTATTTCAGGACTGGAAGCTGCACGACATCGGCGCCCAGGTGGAGGGCGCAGCCCGTGCCGTGGCCGAGGGCGGCTGCGACCTGCTGACCGTCCATGCCGAGCCGCAGGTGATGGCGGCCGCCATCCGGGGCCGCGATGCGGCCGGCCCCTCAACGAGACTTCTGGGCGTGACCGTCATGACCAGCCTGTCCGATGCCGATCTGACCGCGATCGGCTATGGCCAGTCGGCCTCCGATCTTGTCGAACGGCGCGTGCGTCAGGCGCTGGATCTGGGCATGGACGGCGTGGTGTCCAGCCCGCTGGAAGCTGCGCGGGTGCGGGACCTGGCTGAAGCCGCGGGTCGCCCGGACTTTCTGATCGTCACTCCGGGCGTACGCCCTGCGGGCGCCGACAAGGGCGATCAGCAGCGGGTGGCCACGCCATCCGAGGCGCTGAAAGCCGGGGCCACCCATCTGGTCGTGGCCCGCCCGATCGTGGCCGCCGAAAGCCCGGCCATGGCCGCCGCCCGCATTGCCGCCGAAATGCTCGAGATCGCCTAGCGGTCGTACATATAGACGTCTGAACAGTCGCAGTCGCGCCTACGGTCATAGCGACCCCGCCGGTCATAGCGGTCGTCATAGCGATCACGGCTGTGGTCCGACCGGGGCCGGTCGTCCTGATAACCGTAGTCGTCGCGATAGCCCTGATAGCGGCTGTAGCCATAGCGCCCGCCCCGGTCGTAACCGCGGTCATACCCACGGCCATAGCTGTCGCGACGCTGGCGATAACGATAGGCATAGCCGTCATGCGGGCGCGGCGGCTGGTAATAGCTGTCGCTGTAATAGCCATAGCCGTATCCGTCGCGACCCGTGGCGGCTGCGCCGGTGGCGGCATAGACCCGCGTCTCCCCCTCATAGACGGCGCCCGCCGCCCCGGTGCGCGGATAGCTGTAGCCATAGTCATAGGGGGAAGGCTGGCCATAGGTGACGACCACCCGGGTATCGGCCCGGCCATAGCTCTGGCCATAGCTGCCATAGCTGGCATAGGCCTGCGCTGGCGGGCGATGATCGCGGTATTGGGCAGCGGCGGGCGCAGCGGCCGCCAGCGTCAGGGCCGCAAGGCCGGCGCCCAGGGTCAGGGCGCGAAAGGAGCGGGAAGTCGACATCGCCTTGTCCTCGAAATCGCCGGTTTGGCGGGATTAACGAGAGGTTAACGCCATGCCCGGCCGATCGTTCGCTTTTCCCCCGGAAGGCGACGGATTCCCTCAGGGCAAGACCTCAGAAGTCGACGGCCAGGCCCTTCCGCTCCCAGTCGCCGTAGCGCGTCGGCTCCAGACCGCGCGGTCCGCCCACCTCCTCGCCGGGCGTCTCGACCGCTTCGCTCACCGATCGCCGGCTCGCCGCCTCTTCCAGCGCCCGACGCTCGACGGCGGTCAGGGCGCGATCCGGTGTCGCACCGGGCAGGTCGGCGTTGTGAACCGGGACTTCGAGCGGGGGGGTGGGCGCTTCGGTCACAGGCGGATCCTCTTGAGGCGGGGCGGGCCCGGGGACACATAGGAGGCCGGTGACGAGGAGGCCAGCCCGCCCGGCTCACCGGCCCACAGTCAGAGTTCCCGTCCGGTCATGAACCACGCCAAGACCTTCATCCTGCTGGCCGCCCTCACGGCCCTGTTCGTCGGCATCGGCTATCTGATCGGTGGCGCCGCAGGCATGGTGATTGCCCTGGTGCTGGCGGCAGCCCTCAATCTTGTCAGCTACTGGAACGCCGACAAGATCGTCATGCGGCTCTACAAGGCCCAGCCGGTCGACGAGAGCCACCCCAATGCTGTGGTGCGCGCCTATGTCGCCGACGTCCTGCAGATGGCCGAGAGCGCCGGCTTGCCGCGCCCGGTCGTGGCCATCATCCCGAACGACCAGCCCAACGCCTTTGCCACCGGCCGCAATCCGGAGAACGCCGCCGTCTGCGCGACCTCCGGCCTGCTGGACCTGCTGACGCGCGACGAGGTTCGCGGCGTGATGGCCCATGAACTGGCCCATGTGAAGAACCGCGACACCCTGGTGATGACGGTCACCGCCACGGTCGCGGGGGCCATCTCGGCGCTCGCCAATTTCGCCCTGTTCTTCGGCGGCGACCGCGAGCGGACCGGCGGTCTGATCGGCACCCTTGCCCTGATGCTGCTGGCCCCGCTGGCGGCCGGTCTGGTGCAGATGGCGATCAGCCGCACCCGCGAATACGAGGCCGACCGCGTCGGCGCGGACATTGCCGGCGACCCGCACGCCCTCGCCGCCGCGCTCGAAAAGATCGAGGCCTATGCCCGGCGCATCCACAATCCGGTGGCCGAACGCAATCCCGCCTCGGGCCAGTTGTTCATCATCAATCCGCTGGCGGGCAAGGGGGCCGACAGCCTGTTCTCGACCCACCCGGCCACCGGCAACCGGATCAAGGCCCTGATGGCCCTCGGGGTCAGCATGGGCGCCGCTTCGCCACGCCTGCGCCCGCTGGTCAGCGCGGGGTCCGGCACCACGGTGCCGACCACGCCGGCCGCCCCGCGCGGGCCGTGGGGCTAGGGCGACCGATATACGGCAGGGCTTGCACTCCGGTGCATCTGGTTCTTTAAGCGCGGCCATCGTTTCGAGCGCCTCCCCGCGCACTCTCCCCGAGGTATCGCCATGTCCGATTTCAAGCCCAAGAAGGTTGTCCTTGCCTATTCCGGCGGGCTCGACACCTCCATCATCCTGAAATGGCTCGAGACGGAGTACGGCGCCGAGGTGGTCACCTTCACTGCCGACCTGGGCCAGGGCGAGGAGCTGGAGCCGGCGCGGGAAAAGGCCCTGCGCATGGGCATCAAGCCCGAGAACATCTTCATCGACGACCTGCGCGAGGAATTCGTCCGCGATTTCGTCTTCCCGATGTTCCGCGCCAATGCCCTCTATGAAGGCCAGTATCTGCTGGGCACCTCGATCGCCCGCCCGCTGATCGCCAAGCGCCAGATCGAGATCGCCCGCATGGTCGGCGCCGACGCCGTCTGTCACGGGGCCACCGGCAAGGGCAATGACCAGGTCCGGTTCGAGCTGGGCTATTATGCGCTGGAGCCCGACATCCGCGTCATCGCCCCCTGGCGCGAGTGGGACTTCAAGAGCCGCGAGGCCCTGCTCGACTTTGCCGAAAAGCACCAGATCCCGATCGCCAAGGACAAGCGCGGCGAGGCGCCCTTCTCGGTCGACGCCAACCTTCTGCACAGCTCCTCCGAGGGCAAGGTTCTGGAAGATCCGGCCGTCGAGGCGCCCGAATTCGTCTATCAGCGCACCATCGCGCCCGAGGATGCCCCGGATAAGGCCACCGTCATCACCATCGGCTTCGAGCGCGGCGATGCGGTCTCGATCGACGGCGAGGCCCTGTCGCCTGCCACCCTGCTGGCCCGGCTGAACGATCTGGGCCGCGACAACGGCATCGGCCGCCTGGATCTGGTCGAGGGCCGGTTCGTCGGCATGAAGTCGCGCGGCATCTATGAGACGCCGGGCGGCACCATCCTGCTGGCCGCCCACCGCGGGATCGAGTCCATCACGCTCGACCGCGGGGCCATGCATCTGAAGGACGAACTGGCCGTCCGCTATGCCCAGATGATCTACAACGGCTTCTGGTTCGCGCCCGAGCGCGAGA
>CAXICH010000212.1:0-4210 GCA_964022245.1 uncultured Alphaproteobacteria bacterium | reverse complement strand
CGCGGATGACCACCGCGGCCTCAAGGTGGACCTCGCCCGGCGGGGGCTGGACCCGCGCATTCAGGCCCTGCTCGCGGCCGTCCCGCAGGACGGTCACAGCCACGGTGTCGCCCGGCGCCCGGGTGCCGACGCGGAAGTTCAGCCCGCCCTGGTCGTTGATCTCATTGCTGCCAACGGCGAGGATGACATCGCCCTGACGAATGCCGGCGCGGGCGGCCGGGCCGTTGGCGAACAGGTCCGTGACCTTCAGCCCGCGCGGACGGTCCAGCCCCATGCCTGCCGCCTCCTCGGCCGTCAGCGGCTCGCCCTTCACGCCCAGCCAGGGCCGGACCACGCTGGTCTCGCCGTCAAGCGCCGCATCGACCACACGCTGCACCATGGTGGCGGGCACAGCGAAGCCGACGCCCGAGGATGAGCCCGAGCGTGAGAAGATGGCCGTATTGATGCCGATCAGGTCGCCGTCCATGTCGACCAGCGCCCCGCCGGAATTGCCGGGGTTGATCGCCGCGTCCGTCTGGATGAAGGAGCCGGAGTCCGAAATGCCGGTCTCGGTGCGGTTCAGGGCCGAGATGATGCCATTGGTCACCGTCTGGCCGACGCCAAAGGGGTTGCCGATGGCCAGCACCAGATCGCCGATCTGCTGGTCCTCGCCTGCATCGATACGCAGCACCGGCAGGGGTTCCTCGACGCCCTCCAGCTGCAGCACCGCGATGTCCGACCGCTCATCGGCCAGCAGCACGGTCGCGGTGAACTGGCGGCGATCGTTCAGGCCGACGATGATCTCGTCCATGCCCTGGATGACATGATTGTTCGTGACCACGATCCCGTCGGCCCGCACAATCACCCCCGACCCGACCGAGCCGGTCGGCTGCTGGCGGAACTGGCCCCAGTAGGGATCGCGATAGGTCTGCACCCCCCGCGCCGATATATTGACCACAGCCGGGGCCGCAGAGCGCACCACGGGAGCAAAGCTGGATTTGACCTCGGCGGAGTCGCGCGGCACAGCCCGCTCGGCCGCCGGCTCGAACACACTGTCCTGGGCCCGGGTGTCGTCGGGCGCGCCGCACGCGGTCAGGGCCAGCGCCAGAACAGAAACGGCAAGGGTCGGGAACTTCATCGGCAATCCACTGAAATCGTCAGACGGGTTGAGCCGATATTGCACCGCCGCAATGGGACGGCATCAAGGCGAGGCCGAACCATGGAGAATCCTTAATCTGCAACCGGCGGTTTCCGGCTTGCGGGAAGGCGCCCGACCGGTCCACCCTCTCCGCCATGAGCGCAGTCATCGAAACCCGCAATCTCACCAAGACCTATGGCACGGTCAAAGCCCTGGATGGTCTCAGCCTGACCATCCCCAAGGGCGGCGTCTATGGCGTGCTTGGGCCGAACGGGGCCGGCAAATCCACCCTGTTCCGCATCCTGCTGGGGCTGATCGCCCCTACCGAGGGCGAGGCCACGGTCATGGGCGGGGCGGTCGGCAATGCAAGCGCCTCCCGGCGAATGGGCACGATGATCGAAACGCCCCGCTTTCCGCCCTATCTGACCGCGCGTCAGGTACTGGCCTGGCTGTCGCTGGCCCACGGCGAGGGGGCGAAGGATGACGCCATCTCGGCCTGGCTGGATCGGGTCGGCCTGACCGAGGCCGCGGACCGCCGGGTCAAGGGCTTCTCGGTCGGCATGTTGCAGCGCCTCGGCGTGGCCGCCGCCCTGATGACCAAACCCGACCTTGTTATCCTGGACGAGCCCACCAGTGGCATGGATCCGCCCGGCATCCAGGAAATGCGCGGCCTGATCCGCAGCCTTGCCACCAATGACGGCGTCACCGTCGTTCTGGCCAGCCACCAGTTGCAGGAGGTCCAGCGCGTCTGCGACCGTGTCGCCATCATGAACCGGGGCCGACTGGTGCTTGAGGGCATGGTCAATGAGCTGACAGCAAGCGGCGAACGCCTGCGTCTCTCGGTGGGCCAGGCCGATCAGGTCATGGCCCTGCTGGGTGACAAGGCCACGCGCGAGGGCGAGGCCGTGCTGGCCACCCTGCCCCGCGCTGAAGGTCCCGCCCTGATCCGTGCCCTGGTGGAGGGCGGCATCGATATTCATGAGGCGCGCTGGGTCGGCACCGATCTGGAGAGCATCTTCTTCAGTGAAACCGGTGCCGTACGTGAAGAGGAGCCGCCCCATGCTGGCTGATGCCTTCAAGTCCGAGGCGTATCGTTTGTCGCGGAACCGCACGGCGGTCTTCTGGGGCGTGATCTTCGTGCCTATCCTCCTGCTGGTGGTCGGCACCGCCGGTCAGTTCTTCGTCAAGGCCCGCATGGAGGGCGCCGGGACGGAAGGCCTGCCGCCCGAGGTGCTGCAGTCGGGGCCCCTCGACTGGGGAATGGGCATGGTCGACACCATCGGCGATCTGGCCAATCCGCTGGTCCTCCTGTTCACCCTGATCGCGGCCGCCACCCTGTTTGCCGGCGACTACCGTTGGGAGACCTGGCGACTGATCAGCGCCCGAAACAGCCGCTTGAATATGCTGCTGGGCAAGACCGGGGTTCTGATCCTGCTGATCCTCGCCGCCTCGCTGCTGTATCTCGTGACCGGTGTGATCAGCGACCTCATCCAGTCGGCGATCTTCTCGCGCAGCCTGACCTTTACCTTCGGCGCTGAACAGGCAGGCGACTTTGCGCTCGTGGCCGCGATCAACATCACCCGCGTCGTCCAGTTTACCCTGATGGGACTGCTGGCCGCCGTGCTGACCCGCTCGCTGCTGGCCGCCCTGTTCATTCCGCTCGTCGTTGGCGTGGCGCAATTCTTCCTCGGCCAGTTTTCGCCCCTGCTGGGCCTCGAGCCCACGGGATGGGTCGCCCAGCTTCTGATGCCGGGTCTGGCCACCGACACCCTCAAGATGGTGGTGCTGGGTGGACCTGAAGGCGCCGGCCCACCCCCGGACGGCGTGGTTCTGAAGGCAGTGCTCGGCCTGGCACTCTGGACAGCGGTACCGCTGGGTCTCGCCATCGCCTGGTTCAATCGTCAGGATCTGTCGAAGGAATAGGTCATGAGGCCAGGGTCAGCAGCCCCTGTACTGTTCGCCCTGGCACTGGCGATCCCTTCGCTCGCCGTGGCTCAGGAGACGCCCGAGACCACGGTCGAGGACATCGTTGTCCTCGGCACGCCCCTGCGGGAGCAGGTCGAGACCTTTGCCGACACCGTGGTCGCCCCGCCCCGCGGGCGCGGTCCGGCCCGCTGGAGCGCCCGGTCGGGCATCTGCGTCGGTGTCGTCAACCTGCAGCGCGAGGCGGCCCAGGCCATGGCGGATCGCGTGTCCGAGGTCGCGCTGGATCTGGGCCTGCCGATCGGCGAACCGGGCTGTAGCCCCAATGTGTTGATCATCGCCACGGACGATGCCCCGACCCTGACTGCCGCCCTGGTCGAGCGCAGCCCCAATGCCTTCCGGCCGCCCTACTCCGGGTCTTCCCGGTCTCGCCTGCAGATGCGCCGCTTTGTCGAATCCGAAGCACCCGTGCGCTGGTGGCATGTCAGCCTGCCGATCAACAGTGAGACCGGCGGCATAGCTGTGCGCCTTCCCGGCTATCCTCCACCCCGAACCGGGGTCATGGGCAGCCGCCTGACCACGGTCATCCAGAACGATCTCAGGCGCGCCTATGTCATTATCGACATCGATCAGGCCGAGAGCGTCACCTTCCAGCAGCTGGCCGATTATGTCGCCATGGTCGCCTTCGCCCAGATCGATCCGGACGCCGATCTTTCAGGCTTCCCGACCATCCTCAATGTTTTCGACAATCCGACCATCGCCTTTGGCCTGACCGACTGGGACGAGGCCTATCTGGGGTCCCTGTACGGGGCCGAGTTGAACCAGCGCAATCCGAATGCCCAGTCCGGCGCGGTCGCCGCCCTGATGTTCCGCGAACGCAGGCGGGTCGAGGCCGAGATGGACGCCGACTCACCGGAATAGGCAGCCCCCCACCCGAATATGAAAAGGGCGGTGGATCGCTCCACCGCCCTTCAAATCAGTCCGACGTGGCCGGGACCTAGTCTTCGGCGTCGTCGTCGTTGGTGAACACCGGACCGGAGTCGAGGCCCTTGGCGGCCGTGTCGCGGTCAACGAATTCGATGACGGCCATGGCGGCGTTGTCACCGTGACGGTAACCGGCCTTCATGATGCGGATATAGCCACCGTTGCGGTCGGCGTAACGCGGTCCGA
>CAXICH010000211.1:0-4211 GCA_964022245.1 uncultured Alphaproteobacteria bacterium | reverse complement strand
CGAGGCGGCGGAACCTATGTCAGGGCTTGATCCCGATCAAGCCCGATTCCGCCAAATATTTTCACCCTCGGGAAGGCGGGATTTCTGTCAGTCGTCGTCCTTCGACGACTTGACGATATCCTTCTCGAAATCATCGTCATCATCGTCGCCGTCATCAATGAAGGCGGACGAATCGTCGTCATCGTCGTCATCGTCCAGAACGTCGTCATCGTCGTCGTTCATGCCGGCGTCGTCCTTCGACGTCTCGTCGTCATCGTCGTCGTCGGGCGTCAGGATCTTCTCGTGGCCTTCCTGATCGATTTCCGGAGTCGGAGGCGTATCGTCCTCTTCCTCATCGTCGTCCGAGGCGGCCTTCTTGTCCTTGACCTGATCGTCGGTGTCCTCGTCGGTCTCTTCCGGCTCGGGCACATCGGCCGGGCGACCGCGACGGTTGCGCAGGCGCAGGGCTTCTTCGGGATCGAACTCCGTGTCGCACTTGGGGCAGTGCGCCGGGCGGCGGTTCAGATCATAGAATTTGGCCTGGCAGTTCGGACAGACCTGCTTGGCGCCAAGTTCAGCTTTGCTCACGGATCGTGACCTTCGCATCGGGTGGATTTCGGGCGGCTCCCTTGCCACCCGAATGGCCCGCTGTCAAAAGCCATCTTCGCCCGAAACCCGGTTTCTTCGCGGCTTCCCCCGTTTCTCGCCTGACCGAAAGGCCGCCTGTGGCCGCCGCTTCCTCGCTCACCGCCCGCCCGGGGGCTGCCCTCACAGGCGCCGCCCCTGCACCGGGGGACAAGTCCGTGTCTCACCGCGCCCTGATCCTGGGCGGTATGGCGACAGGGGTCACAGACATCGAGGGCCTGCTGGAAGGGGAGGATATTCTGGCGACGGCGCGCGCGGTTGCGGCCTTGGGCGCCAGGGTCGAGCGGCTCGACCCCGGCCGCTGGCGGGTCGCCGGCAACGGCGGTTTCAGACAGCCCGAGAGCGTCATCGACTGCGGCAATGCCGGCACCGGGGTGCGCCTGCTGATGGGGGCCGCGGCGGGCTATCCGATCCCCGTGACCTTCGACGGCGACGCCTCCCTGCGCAAACGCCCGATGAAGCGGGTGACCGGCCCCCTCAGCGACATGGGCGCGCGGTTCGAGTGGATGGGTGATGAGGATCGCCTGCCGCTCCGCCTCACCGGCGGCGCCCTCAGGGGCCTGACCTTCACCCAGTCGGTCGCCTCGGCCCAGGTCAAGTCGGCCCTGCTGCTGGCCGGGCTGAACGCCTCGGGCGACACCGAGATCACCGAGCCCGAGCGCAGCCGCGATCATACCGAGCGCATGCTGCGAGCCTTCGGCGCCGACGTTCAGGTGACGGAACAGGGCCGGGGCTGGCGTATCCGCCTGCAGGGCGGTCAGCGCCTTGCCGGTACCCCCGTCTCCGTCCCCGGAGATCCGTCCTCTGCCGCCTTTCCGCTGGCTGCCGGCCTGATCGTGCCGGGCAGCGCGGTGACGGTCGGGAACGTCATGCTCAACCCGCTCCGCACCGGCCTGCTCGACACCTGGCGCGAGATGGGCGCGGACCTTGAGATCACCATCCGGCGCGAAAGCGGTGGCGAAGAAGTGGGCGACATCACCGCCCGCTACTCGGCCCTGACCGGCGTGGTCGTGCCGGAAGCCCGCGCCGCCTCCATGATCGACGAATATCCAATCCTCGCCGCCACCGCCGCCTTTGCCTCGGGCCGGACGGTCATGCGCGGCATCGGCGAGATGCGGGTCAAGGAAAGCGACCGCATCGCCCTGATGGCCCGGGGCCTCGCAGCCTGTGGCGTTGCCGTCGAGGAAGAGCCCGAGGGCCTGATCGTCGCCGGCGGTCCCGTCCAGGGCGGCGCCACCGTCGACACCGCCCACGATCACCGCATCGCCATGAGCCATCTGGTGCTGGGCCTCGCCGCCGCCCGCCCCGTCACCGTCCGCGACCCCGAAATGATCGCCACCAGCTTTCCGGGGTTTGTGGCGTTGATGCAGGGGCTGGGGGCGGATATCGAGGCGGGATGAGCACGCCCGACCTCATCATCGCCGTCGACGGCCCGGCCGCTTCGGGCAAGGGCACAATTGCCCTGCGGCTGGCGCAGCACTATGGCCTGCCGCATCTCGACACCGGCCTGCTCTATCGTGCCGTGGGCCTCGGTGTGCTCGACCAGGGCGGGGACCTCGGGGATGCAGCGCTGGCAGAAGCCGTGGCCCGGGCGCTTCAGCCTTCCGATCTGGCCGATACCGTACGCCTCACCGACCGGGGCGCGGGCGAGGCCGCCAGCCGCGTAGCCGGCCATCCCGGCGTGCGGGCGGCCCTGCTCGACCTGCAGACCCGCTTCGCCGCCCAGCCGGGCGGGGCCGTGCTGGACGGGCGCGATATCGGCACGATCATCATCCCCGACGCCCCGGCCAAGCTGTTCGTCACCGCCGCCCCCGAGGTCCGCGCCCGCCGGCGCTGGCTGCAGCTGACGGCGCGGGGCGAGACCATCGCCTTCGACGACATGCTGGCCGATATCCTGAAACGGGACGCCCGCGATGCCGGTCGCGGGGCCGCCCCCATGGTCCAGGCCGCCGACGCGGCCTTGCTGGATACGACCGATATGGATATAGAGGCCGCCTTCGATGCGGCCCGCCGTATCGTCGAGACCTCGCGAGCGCGCTGACCGGCGGGCAAATCCAACGCAAGGATCCTCGGCCACCGCGGGCGATCGGGTTGTTGAGACAGCCCCGGATCGACCTTCTGCCTTTTCAATCGAACGTCCGTGATGACTCCCGCCGGGAGCCGCGCGGTCCTGCCCTTACCTCCAACCCCAGAGTTTCATGACCGATACCCTTACCCCGACCCGCGACGATTTCGCCGCCCTGCTCGACGAGACCCTCAAGGGTCGTGACCTTGGCGAAGGCCAGGTTGTCCATGGCCGCGTCGTCGGCATCGAAAAAGACATCATCATCATCGACGTCGGTCTGAAGACCGAAGGCCGGATCTCGGCCCGCGAGTTCGGTCAGGGCGAAGGTGCCTCGATCCCCAAGGTCGGCGATGACGTCGAAGTCTATCTCGAGCGCGTCGAGAACGCCCTGGGTGAGGCCGTCATCAGCCGCGACAAGGCCCGCCGCGAGGAAGCCTGGACCCGTCTGGAAGTCGTGTTCGCCGAAGGCCAGCCGGTCAACGGCGCCATCGTCGGCCGCGTCAAGGGTGGCTTCACCGTCGACCTGGGCGGCGCCTCGGCCTTCCTGCCGGGCTCGCAGGTCGACATCCGTCCGGTCCGCGACGTCGGCCCGCTGATGGGCAAGGAACAGCCTTTCGCCATCCTGAAAATGGACCGTCCGCGCGGCAACATCGTTGTCTCGCGTCGTGCCATCCTCGAAGAAGCCCGTGCCGAACAGCGCACCGAACTGGTCGGTCAGCTGGCCGAGGGTGAAGTCCGCGAAGGCGTGGTCAAGAACATCACCGACTACGGTGCGTTCGTGGACCTCGGCGGCATCGACGGCCTGCTGCACGTCACCGACATGTCGTGGAAGCGCGTCTCGCACCCCTCGCAGGTGCTGGCCGTCGGCGACACCGTCAAGGTGCAGATCGTCAAGATCAACCCGGACACCCAACGCATCAGCCTGGGCATGAAGCAACTCCAGGCCGATCCGTGGGACGGCGTGGAAGCCAAGTATCCGGTCGGCGCCAAGATGACCGGTCGCATCACCAACATCACCGACTACGGCGCCTTCGTGGAGCTGGAAGCCGGTGTCGAGGGTCTGGTCCACGTCTCGGAAATGAGCTGGACCAAGAAGAACGTCCATCCGGGCAAGATCGTCTCCACCTCGCAGGAAGTGGACGTGGTCGTGCTGGACGTCGATTCCGCCAAGCGCCGCATCTCGCTGGGTCTCAAGCAGGCCCAGGACAATCCGTGGGATGCTTTCGTCGCCAATCACCCGATCGGCTCGACCGTCGAGGGTGAGGTCAAGAACGCCACCGAATTCGGTCTGTTCATCGGCCTCGACAGTGACATCGACGGCATGGTCCACCTGTCGGACCTCGACTGGAACGTCTCGGGCGAGGAAGCCATCCAGCGCTACCGCAAGGGCGAGATGGTCAAGGCCAAGGTGCTCGACGTCGACGTCGAGAAGGAACGCGTCTCGCTGGGCATCAAGCAGCTGGGCGGCGATCCGATGGAAGGCGACACCTACAAGAAGGGTCAGCAGATCACCGTCACCGTC
>CAXICH010000210.1:0-4229 GCA_964022245.1 uncultured Alphaproteobacteria bacterium | reverse complement strand
CGCCCAGATCCTTGTGCGGCAGGTTGGCGGGGTCGCGCTCGGCCGTGACCTTGATACGGCCCAGACCCACGTCGATCCAGTCGTCACCATGCTCGACCGTGCCGGGGAAGCGGCCGTGCACCGAGTCATACTTCAGCAGATGGGCATTCGTGGCCACCGGCCCCAGATCGTTGATCGCCACCACCTCGATGTCGCGGCGTCCATGCTCGACGATCGAGCGCAGGACGAGGCGGCCGATACGGCCAAATCCATTGATGGCGACGCGGACGGTCATGGGCGGGGCTCCTGAAGCGATGTTATGATTGGCGCTTCAATGGAACCGGGCGCGGCGCGGATCAACCCCCGGCGTGTAACAAGGCGTGATGGATTGTGTCGTTCAGCCGCTGCCGGGCAGGGACAGGATCGCCTCCAGCCCGCGATCGGCACGGTTGGACAGGGTGACGTCGCCGCCATGGGCGCGGGCGATCTGTCGCGCCACGGCGAGGCCCAGACCCACGCCCCCCGTGGCGCGGTTGCGGGATCCCTCCAGCCGGACGAAGGGCTGAAAGACCTCCTCCATCCGCTCAGGGGCAATGCCGGGACCATCATCGCGGACATGCACCACGACCCGCCCGGGCGTCTGATCGAGGGCAACCTCGGCCCGCCCACCGTAGTGGACCGCATTGGCGATCAGATTGGTCAGGGCGCGGCGCAGGCCGGTCGGCTGGCCAAGGATCGTGACCTCCGGTGCCGGCGCCAGCGTCGCCGCGTGTCCGGTCTCGGCGAACCCCCGCACGCAGTCGGTCACAAGGGCGGTGAGGTTCAGAGGCTCGGGCGCGGTCTGGCGGGTTTCGCCCCGCACATAGGCCATGGCCTGCGCGATCAGGGCGTCCATCTCCTCGACATCGGCCGCCAGACGGTCACGCAGGGCGTCGGGCGCCTGTTCGGCCCGAAAGCGCAGGCGTGTCAGCGGGGTGCGCAGGTCATGGGCGATCGCCGCGACGGTCTGGGTGCGATTGGCGATATGGGCCCGCAGCGAGGCCTGCATGTCGTTGAAGGTGCCGATGGCCCGGCGCAGTTCGCTGGGGCCCGAAACCGGCAGGGGCTCGGCCTCGGGATTGGCGCCCAGACGCTGGGCGGCATCGGCGAACAGTCGGATCGGACGGGTCAGGCGCCGCGCCATCAACCACACCACGGGCGCGACCAGCAGCAGGCTGACAAACAGGGCCAGCAGCAGGCGCGCCTGCCAGGGCGACAGCCAGTCGCGCGGGGGTTCGACGGTGGCCCATCGTCCGTCGTCCAGCCGGAGCGAGGCGGCGAAGGGGGCAAAGGTCAGCTGGTCTGCGACGACGAACACCTGCCGGGTGTCCCGGTCGACCGTGATCGTGGCCGAACCCGTGGCGGGCCCGGTTGCGGCGGAATCTGCCCGCTCAATCGTGTGCTTCTCCGTCCAGCTTATGGTGGGCGGAACGTCGATCTCGACCCCGGGCCCGGTCGGTGACCGGGTGATGACATAGCTGGCGGGTGCCCCATCGCTGAAGCCGGAATCCCGGTCTACCGGCGGAAACACGCGGACCCGGACGTCCCCGGGCTCGACGTCGAGAACGCGGGCGAGCGCGAGCGACAGGGCCAGCGCCATGGGATCCCCGGCGGTGGTTCCGGCAGTGACGGGCTGGTCGGTGATCCGGCGCGTCAGCGCGCGATCGTCCGCGGTCCGGGCCGGCTCCCCCTTCAGGGCGGCCGAAGCGGCGGCCAGGTCGAAGCCTGAGGGGCGCGGCTCGGGCATCAGAAGGATGGCGGCGGCCGTCAGCGCCTGCGACAGCCCGATGGCCAGCGCCACGAGCAGGGCGACCTGCACCAGAATAGAGGGTGAGGTCAGCCGCTTCATGCGGGACGCTCCAGGCGGTGTTCAACCGTCGCGTCAAACATATAGCCCTCGCCGCGGAGTGTCTGGATCGGGTCGCGTCCGTCGGCATCGGCCAGCTTCTTGCGCAGGCGGCTGATCTGCACATCCATGGCCCGGTCAAACACCTCGGTGTCTGACCCGCGCGCGCGCTCCAGCAACTGGTCGCGGCTGAGCACCCGGCGCGGAGAGTCGGCGAAGGCCTTGAGCAATGCGAACTCTCCCGCCGACAGGACGGTGACCGTCCCATCCGGCCGCGTCAGCTCGCGCCGCAACAGATTGAGGGTACGTCCGTCAAACGTCAGTACCGGCTCGGACGGGGCGGCCCCGCCCGCTTCGGGCCCGGCCCGACGACGCAGCACCGCCCGGATGCGGGCCAGCAACTCGCGCGGATTGCAGGGCTTGGGCAGATAGTCGTCGGCGCCCAGCTCCAGACCGACGATCCGGTCCGTCTCCTCACCCATGGCGCTCAGCATGACCACGGGCGGCCCGCCCCGTGCGATCAGGCGCCGGCAGGCCGACAGTCCGTCCTCGCCCGGCATCATCAGGTCCAGCACCACCAGATCGGGCGGTCGCTGTTCCAGCCGACGGTCCATCTCGGCCGCCGAGGCCACGCCCGCCGCCTCGAACCCGTGCTGCCCCAGATAGTCGACCAGCACCTCGCGCAGGCCCGGATCGTCATCGACGACCAGGATGCGGGGCGCCAACCTGGCGGAAGAAGGGACGGGCACAGCCATCATCGCCCCATTCTGACGCGGCGTCGTGCCGCCGTCATTTCATCGATGAAACAATTCGGCCCGCGCCTGAAACACGGACGAAAGACAGGCATGGTCGAAGAAGGTCTCATCCATTCGAGGATTATCCCATGCTGGTTTCCCTGTCGCTCGCCCTCGCCATGACCACGACCCCCGGACTGCAGGACCCCGCGCGTCCGTCTGCGCCGCCCGTCCCGCCCGTCGTGCGGACGGAGAACCGGGTGGTCTTCGTGGCCGCCGACCCGGAGGGCGAGAACGGCCTGGACCGGGATGGGGACGGCTTTGTCTCGCGGGCCGAGTTCGCTCGCCCGATGGACGAGGCCTTTGCCGGCATGGACTCGAACGGGGATGGTCGCCTGTCGCCGGACGAACTCCAGCATCGCGCCGGAGCACCGGACATGGACCATGATGTGCGCGTGATCACCATGGGAGGGCCGGAGATGAGCTGGACCTCGACTCCCGAGGGCTCGGGTCCGCACCGGATCGAGGTCCGCCGTGTCGAGGGCGGAGACCTTGAGGTCGAGGCGCATAGCTTCGTCTTCGTCGGCGAGGATGGCGAATTCACCACGGAGGGTGAGGGCCCGGTGCGGGTCATGGTCCGGCGCAGCGAGGACGCCGGGGCCGCAGGCGAGCACCGGGTGGAATGGATCCGCGAGGGCGAGGGCGCCGAGATGGACGCCAACGGCGACGGTCGCGTTACCGAGGCCGAGTTTCTCGCGCCCCTGCGCGAGATCTTCCGCCAGATGGACGCGGACGGCTCCGGTGTTCTGGAAGAGGGCGAGCGCGGCGGTAACGGTGCCCGCGTTGTGACCCGGACGGTAGAAGTCCGCGAAGAAAACTAGGGGCGCAGATGTCGGGTCAGGCCCTGACCGGTCTGACCCGCCCGGCCGCCTCGCGGGCGCGTTCACGGGCCTGATCGGTGTCGGCGCCGCGCGCGGTGGCCACACCCATCCGTCTGCGCTCGAACGCTTCGGGCTTGCCGAACAGGCGCAGGTCGGCGGTCGGCACGGACAGGGCATCGGCCACACCCTCGAACGCAATCCCCCCGGCGTCCATGCCGCCATAGATGACGGCGCTGGCGGCGGGCTCGCGCAGGGTCACGTCAACCGGCAGGCCGAGGATGGCCCGGGCGTGGAGGGCAAACTCGCTCATCACCTGACTGGCCAGGGTGACCAGACCGGTGTCGTGCGGGCGGGGCGAGACCTCGGAGAACCAGACCTGATCGCCCTTGACGAACAGCTCGACCCCGAACACGCCGAGGCCGCCTAAAGCTCCGGTGACCTTGCCGGCGATGTCCTGCGCCGAAGCCAGCGCGGCCGCGCTCATGGCCTGCGGCTGCCAGCTCTCGACATAGTCGCCCTTGACCTGACGATGGCCGATCGGCGCGCAGAAATCGGTGACGGTCTGGCCGTCCCGGATCGAGCGCACGGTCAGCAGGGTGATTTCATAGTCAAAGTCGATCCGCCCTTCGACGATCACCCGGGCCGTATCCACGCGCCCGCCTCGCTGTGCACCAGACCGTCCGTGGCGCTGGCCCCGGTCGCGGGCGCGATGAGGCTCGCCGCCTCCGCCAGACGGCCGCCGCTCCGTGC
>CAXICH010000209.1:0-4252 GCA_964022245.1 uncultured Alphaproteobacteria bacterium | reverse complement strand
TGAAGGCCCTGATCGAGAACTATGGCGGCGGGCCGGTCGGCATGGACACCCTGGCCGCGGCCATCGCCGAGGCGCGCGATGCGGTCGAGGATGTGATCGAGCCCTATCTGCTGCAGCAGGGCTTCATCCAGCGCACCCCGCGCGGACGCATGGCCTGTGCCCGGGCCTACAGCCATCTGGGGCTGGCCGAGCCCTCGGTGGCCCCGTCTTCGTCGCCCGATCTTTTCGGCGGCGACTGATGGCGCTGGAGGACGCCCCGCCAACGGGGCCGCTCGGCCTGTTCCTCGGGTTCTGGCGGGATGAGACGGTGGTGATCCGGTCGCCGATGCGACCGGCGGAGGCCCTGGCCGCCGTGTCGGAGCGGGTCGATCCGATGTTCACCCTGTTCGGCAAGCGCCCGGCCCGGGGGCATGTCGGGACGCGCGGCGGATGGCTCCGCAAGCGCATCCATTACAGGAATTCATCCCAGACCGTTGTTCGCTTCGACGTCACGGGGGACGGGGCCGGGTCCCGGCTGACCTGTCGGGTGGGAGCGACCTGGTTCTCACGCATATTCATGATCTTTTGGGCGGGCGGGGTCGCGACGATCGGCAGTGGCGTCATGATTGCTGAACTCAGGGAGGGACGGTTCAGCCTGGCGCTTGTCCCGCTGTTCATGCTGACCTTTGCCGTTCTGCTGATCGTGGTGTCTCGCTGGTTCGCCCGGCATGAAGGCACCTTCATCACCGATCTCATCGTCGAGGCCGTGGACGGGCGGGTCGTTCGCTAGCCCCGCGCGTCCGGGCCAGGTGAAAGCGCGCCCCCTGACCCTTCACCTCCGTGGCAAACGCCTGCATGCTGGGCCTCACGGGAGGCGGCATGGCGCGACGCATCAGTGTGAACAGGGTCCTTGCGGTGCTGGGCGGTGCGGTCGTGCTGCTCGGCGCGGTAGTGTTGTGGCGCGTGGCCGACACCGGCGGCTTTTCGCGCGAGCCGGTGGTCGAAAGGGTGCGGGGACAGCTGGCAGACTATGACGCCACCCTTCAACTGTTCGACATGACCGACGGGCGGACGCCCGGGGTGGCGTGCGGCTACGCCGGAACGCCCGGCGACCGGGCCAGCGCGGTGCGGTTCGTGGCCCGGCCCAACCGCCTGCTGACCAGCGCCGACCCTCTGCCGGGTGAGTTCCGCGACCAGATCGGTGCGGAATGCCCGGGCTATTTCACCGTCGTGCCCGGTGCGGGGAGTGCCGGATGAGCGACCACCCCACAGCGGGCCGCTTTGACGGGCGCGATCACATCCTGCCGGTGCGCATCTATTATGAGGACACGGACTTCACCGGTCTGGTCTACCACGGCGCCTATGTGCGGTTTTTCGAGCGGGGACGGTCTGATTTTCTGAGAGCGGCGGGCATCGGCCATGCCGAACTGCTGGACGGCGAGCGGCCTCTGGCCTTCGTGGTCTCGAAGATGGCGCTGGAGTTCGTGCGTCCGGCCCGGATCGATGACGCACTTCAGGTCATCACCACCTATGACCTGATGAAGGGGCCGCGCCTGCAGATCACCCAGCGGATCGAACGGGCCGGAGAGCTCCTGTGCCGGGCAGAGGTCGAGGCGGTCTGCATTCGCCCCGATGGCCGGCCGACCCGGCCGACGCCCGCCCTGATCGCCGCCGTTCAGCCCTGGCTCTCGCCCTTGCCGGTTGCAGGGGGATGACGCCGGGCGCCCGGCCCGCTAATCCGCCATCAAATGGTCACGCCTTGACGCTGCAAAGGGCGTGACGCTGTTCCCAGGATCGATCCATGACCGTGCCCGCCGAAGCCTCCCTGCTGAATCCCGTGGAATTGTTCATGGCCGCCGACTGGGTGGTCAAGGCCGTGATGATCGGCCTGGCCGTCGCCTCGATCTGGTCCTGGGCCATCATCATCGACAAGTTGTTCCGGTTCGCGGCCCTCAAGCGTCAGGCGGACCAGTTCGAGAAGGCCATATCGTCGGGCCGGTCCCTGGAGGACATCGCGCATCAGGCCGGGCCCAATCCCGATCCCATCCTGCCGCGCATGCTGGTTGCCGCCGTCACCGACTGGCGTGAGGCCCGGGCCCGTCAGACGATGAGCGAGGCCCAGAGCCATCTGCTGATCTCGCGGATAGACCGGGCGCTGGACAGTCTGATCGCCCGCGAGAGCCAGCGGATCGAGACCGGTCTGGGCGTGCTGTCGGTGGTGGCGACCTCCAGTCCCTTCATCGGCCTGTTCGGCACGGTCTGGGGCATCATGAACGCCTTTGACGCCATCGCCTCGGCGGGGAACACCAATCTGACGACGGTGGCGCCGGCCATCGCCGAGGCCCTGTTCGCCACGGCCATCGGTCTGGCGGCGGCCATCCCGGCCTATATCGCGTACAACGCCTTTTCGATCGAGGCGGGCAAGTTCGCCGGCCGGCTGGAGAGCTTTGCCGACGACCTGCAGGCCGCCATCGCCCGACGGCTCGGCACCGGCCCGGCCACACCGCCGTCCTCCTCCACGCCCCGGGAGCTCTGAGCCATGGCCATGGGAGGACCCGGCGGAGGCGGCCATGTCCGGGGCCGCAGACGCGCCCGCAAACGTCCGCTGAGCGAGATCAACGTCACGCCTCTGGTCGATGTGATGCTGGTGCTGCTGATCATCTTCATGATCTCGGCGCCGCTGCTGACGGTGGCGGTGCCCGTCGACCTGCCCGAGACCGAGGCCAGCGCCGTCGAGTCCACGCAGGAACCGGTGACGGTGTCGATCAATTCGGCCGGGACGATCTTCGTGGGGGAGCGCGAGGTGGCCTTCGACAGCCTGGTCGGCGCGGTGCTGGACGACGGCGGGGCCGATGCCCGCGACCGGCCGCTGTTCCTGCGCGCCGATGCCCAGGTGCCCTATCAGGCCGTCGCCCGGGTGATGGCGCGGCTGTCGACCAATGGCTTCGTCAAGCTGAACCTGATCACGGATACGGCGGGGAACACAGCGACGGCCGAACCGGTCGAGGGCGACCTCTGAGCCATGGCCAACGGCGTCCCTTCCTTCTTCGGATCGGTCCTGCTGCACGCAGGGGTGATCGGCCTGGCCCTGATCGCCTGGCCGAAGGAGGCGGATGCGCCGCGCGAGATGATGGGTTCGGTGCCGGTCTCGATCGTCTCGGATGTGACGGTGCTGGCCGCCGCGCCTGACAATCCGGCAGACGAGCTGATCACCGAGGACGGCTCGGCCTCACCCGAGGCGCCGGCGGAGGTATTGCCAGAGCCGGTCACCGAGACGCCGCCGACGCCCCGTCCCGACCCGGCCCCGCGTCCGACCCCCCGGCCCCAGCCGGAGCAACCCCGCACACCGCCGCGCCAGCAACCGTCGCCCCCCCAGCGCCCGACGCCCCCGCGTGAGGAGCCGGGCCTGAACCTCGGCGAACTGTCGGAAAGGCCGCAACGGGGCACCACGCGCGGGCGTCCCTCAACAGGCGACAGCGGCGCAGGACAGGCACCGCGGGCGATGGGGCGGGCGGATCTTCAGTCGGTCGGCGCGCAGGTGACCCCGCACTGGAATCCGCCGTGTCATCTCCCCGGGATCGAGGATGTTTCCCTGAGCGTCCAGGTTCGGATGTCCGAAGACGGTCGCCTGATTGGATCACCGCGTGTCCGCAACCCCCGAAGCGATGCCACGGGTCGGGCCGCGTCCGACAGCATTCTCCGCGCCATTCGCATCCCGCCGCGCTACCGGATGCCGGCGGGCTATGAGGAGCAGGATTTCATCCTCACCTTCCCGCTGGACCAGGCCTGTCGCAACCGCTGAACCGTCGGGCCGTTGCTCTCGCGATGTTCAGGCTTCGTCAGGACGTCATGATCAAAGATGACAATCGCGTGCGCGGCGCGACGGCGGCCTGAAAGTCGCCTCAATCGCGCACATGGTGGCGATGAGACATACGGTGGCGCTAGACTGGCGCTGCCCCGGTACTGAGTTCGGAGGAACGCATGGGTTTCAAGCGGCGGCTGCAATCGGCAACAGGGGTCGGGGCCACTCTGGGCCTTGGACTGGCGCTCGCAATGGGCGCCCCGCAGGCGGCCCTGGCGCAGGAGCCCGCCCCGCTTCAGGAAGTGATCGTCAGCGAGGGCGTGCTGCGCCCCCTGCCGATCGCCGTTGTTGGCTTCTCCGGCCAGTACGGCACCGAGATTTCCAGCGTCATCAGCGGCAATCTGCGCCGCTCGGGCTTTTTCGACCCGCTGAACCCCGCCAGCTTCATCGAGACCGGCCTGTCGCTGGCCA
>CAXICH010000208.1:0-4257 GCA_964022245.1 uncultured Alphaproteobacteria bacterium | reverse complement strand
CCGATGATGTATCTGGCCCTCAGCTACGACCACCGCATCGTCGACGGCAAGGAAGCCGTGACCTTCCTCGTCCGGATCAAGGAGCACCTCGAGGACCCGCAACGCTTCCTGCTGGACCTGTAGAGCGGAGGGCGGGCGATGGCCCTTCGTGAAATCGCCCGCTTCGTTGATGTCTATGAGGCCGATCTGGCGGCGGCTTTCCTTGAGTCGCACGGTATTCGCGTCGCCGTCACCGAGCGGTTCCAGACGACTGTCGATCCCCTGATGCAGCGCGCGCTGGGCATCCGCCTGATGGCGCATGAGTCCGAAATCGCGGAGGCCCGGGACCTGTTGGCGCGCGTGAAGGCCGGAGAGTTTGCTGATGCCGAAGAGGTCGAGCCTGTGCCGGAACGGGATCTTCCGTCCGGGATCTTCGCGCGTCTCATCGCTGTGCTGACGGCGGCGGCGGGCGGCTTTTCCGGAACCAGCATCCCGCGACGCCTCAAACCGGTCCACTGGACCGGCCTGCTGCTGATCCTGTCGATGTTCGTCGTGCCCTATATCGTCTTCCGCCTCGGGGCCTTGTAGGGCTCAGGCGTCGGACGATCCCAGTACCTCATCCGTGTGCTCGCCCAGCGCGGGCGGCGGGCGATCATAGACGACCGGAGTGGCCGACATGCGGATCGGGCTGGCGACGGTGCGGACCGGGGCCGACAGATCGGCGCGGGTCTGATGGACCTCCAGTCCCCGGTGCTTCGCCTGCGGCTCCTCGAACACCTGATCGACCGTATTGACCGGGCCGCAGGGTACGCCCGCCGCCTCCAGCGCCGCCATCAGCCCCTTCATGTCACGTCCGGCGGTCAGGGCTGACAGCTCGGCCGACAGGGTCGCGCGGTTTTCGATGCGTACCGCATTGGTGGCATAGCGGGGGTCCGTGCCCATGCCGGACGCGCCCAGGGCGGTGCACAGGGCGCGGAACTGTCCGTCGTTGCCGACCGCGATCACGACCATTCCATCCGTGCACGGAAAGGGCTGATAGGGCGACAGGTTGGGATGGGCGTTTCCCATGCGCGTCGGGGCTGATCCCGAGACGAAATAATTGGTCGCTTGATTGGCCAACATGGCCGCCTGCACATCGAACAGGGCGATGTCGATCTGCTGGCCCTCGCCGGTCGCCCGGGCGTGCAGCAGCGCCGCCATGATGGCGTTCGAGGCATAAAGGCCGGTGAACAGGTCGGCGACCGCCACCCCCACCTTCATCGGCTCGGCCCCCGGTGCGCCATCGGGCTGGCCGGTCACGCTCATCAGCCCGCCCATGGCCTGGATCATATAGTCATAGCCCGCCCGGTGGGCGTCGGGCCCGTCCTGACCAAAGCCGGTGATCGAGCAATAGACCAGCTTCGGGTTAATCGCCTTCAGCGACGGCCAGTCCAGCCCGTACTTCTTCAGCCCGCCCGTCTTGAAATTCTCGACCACCACATCGCAGGTCGCGGCCAGTTTGCGGACCGCCTCGGACCCCTCGGGCGTGGCGATATCGACCGCCACCGATTTCTTGCCCCGGTTGGCGCAGAGGAAATAGGCGGCATCCCCGCGCGATCCGTCGGTCTTCGTGGTGAAGGGCGGGCCCCACAGGCGGGTGTCGTCTCCCGCCCCGGGCCGTTCGATCTTGATCACCTCGGCGCCGAGGTCCGCCAGCGTCTGCGTCGCCCACGGCCCGGCCAGCACCCGGCTGAGGTCAAGGACGCGAACGCCCGCCAGCGGTCCCTGCGTCAAAGGCCGGGATCCCACACGCCCGCCTCGCGCATGCGGCACTCGCGTGCCTCGCGGGCCCGGCTGTCCATCTCGTCGGCCATGCAGCAGACCTCGCGCGAAACGGTGCTCTTGCACAGCCCCGGCACCAGCGAATGCACAAAGGCCGCGCCCGCCAGCCTCAGCAGTCGAAACCCGAACCGCGACGACGCGGCCATATGATGGAAATAGCTCTCGTCCACCTCGCGCGGGTGGTCGACGAACAGACGGTGAAACAGGCGGCTCATGGTGCGGATCATAGCCGCAGTCTGCGCGGCCCTCTACCCGTCCGGCGCGTTCTGGCCTAAACCCGCGCGGCAGGGGCAGAAAAAGAGGTCCGATCAGCGACCCGCCCGCAGATTTCAGGAGCGCCTCCATGGCCGACGGCACCCCCCCGACCCGCACCTTCCGCTGGGATGACCCGCTGGATATGGACAGCCGCCTGACCGACGACGAGGGCATGATCCGCGACGCCGCCCGCTCCTATGCCCGCGACCAGCTGCTGCCGCGTGTGGTGCGCGCCTTCGCCGACGAGACCTTCGACCGGTCGATCATGACCGAGATGGGCGAGATGGGCTTTCTCGGCGCCATGCTGCCCGAGGAATACGGCGGCGCGAACGCCTCCCACGTCGCCTATGGCCTGATCGCGCGCGAGATCGAGGCCGTCGACAGCGGCTATCGCTCGGCCATGTCGGTCCAGTCGTCGCTGGCCATGTATCCGATCTATGCCTTCGGCTCGGACGCACAGAAGGCGAAATTCCTGCCGAAGATGGCCGCCGGCGAATGGATCGGCTGTTTCGGCCTGACCGAGGCCGACGGCGGCTCGGACCCGGCCTCGATGAAGACGAAGGCGGACAAGGTCGATGGCGGTTATCGCCTGAACGGCGCCAAATACTGGATCACCAACAGCCCGATTTCGGACCTCGCCATCGTCTGGGCCAAGCTGGATGACGTGATCCGCGGCTTCATCGTCGAGCGCGACTTCGATGGCTTCACCACCGACAAGATCGGCGACAAGCTGTCGCTGCGCGCCTCGATCACCGGCGACATCGGCCTGAACGACGTCTTCGTGCCCGAGGCCAACCTCCTGCCGGGCGTGAAGGGCCTGCGCGGCCCGTTCTCCTGCCTGAACAAGGCCCGCTACGGCATCGCCTGGGGCGCCATGGGCGCGGCCGAATTCTGCTTCCACGCCACCCGCGACTATGTCGGCGAGCGCATGCTGTTCGGCCGCCCCCTGTCCTCGCGCCAGCTGGTCCAGAAGAAGCTGGCCGACATGCAGACCGAGATCTTCCTGGGGCTGGAAGGTGCTTTGGCGCTGGGCCGCCTGCTCGACACCGGGGCCTGGGTGCCCGAGGCCATCTCGATGATGAAGCGCAACAACTGCGGCAAGGCCCTGGCCATCGCCCGCGAGGCCCGCGACATGCACGGCGGCGCCGGCATCACCGGCGAGATGCACGTCATGCGCCACGCCATGAACCTCGAGACGGTCAACACCTATGAGGGCGCCCACGACGTCCACGCCCTGATCCTGGGCCGCGCCATCACCGGCCAGAGCGCCTTCTAGGCCTCGCGCGTCAGGAAGTATCAGGCGCGCGGTCCGGTTGATCGGCCGAACATTGTCTTTCCGGGACAGGGGCCTATCCTCTGCGCGAGTGGGGAGACGGGGATATGGACGAGGCGAATCAGGCCGGGCCGTCAGCGGGCGAGGACCCCTTCGCCCAGCTGGCCGAGGTGTTCGGGGGCTGTACCGCCCTGTTGCTCGAGGACGAGCCGGCCCTGTCCGAACATGTCGCCAGTCGCCTGACCCGGGCCGGCTTCGCCCGCGTTGATCGGGTGGAGTCGGGCGAGCAGGCGCTGGAGGCGACCGCCGACACCCCCTATGACGTACTGATCCTCGACCGGCTGACCGCGGGTCTGGACGGACTGGAAACCCTGAAGCGCATCCGCGCGGGCAAGGGGCCCTCGGCCGACTCGCCCGCCCTGATGCTGACTGCCCTGGGCGCCGAGCGGCAGAAGGTCGAAGGCCTGATGGGCGGGGCTGACGACTATCTGGCCAAGCCCGTGGGCGACGAGGAGCTTCTGGCACGGATTGCGGCGCAGCTGCGCCGGTCCGGTCGCCGCTCGAAGGCGAACGGGGGCGACGTCACCAACGGCCCCTTCACCCTGTCACCGGGCGCCCGCACCCTGCAGATCCGCTCCCGGGAGGGTGCGCCCCGCCCTCTCGAACTGTCCCCGCTCGAATTCGCCATCGTCTGTGAACTGATGACGGCGCGCGGCCAGCCGGTCACCAAGACCATGCTGTGGGACAAATGCTGGGTGGAATGGAATTTCCTGCCGGACAATTTCGTCAACATCATCGACGCCCGGATCAGCGCGCTCCGCCGCCGACTCAAGGACCAGTGTCCCGAGGTGCCCGACACCATGCACCCGCTGATCGTCTCGGCGCGCAGCCAGAGCCTGGTGTTCCGCGACCTCGACGGCGTGGGCTGA
>CAXICH010000207.1:0-4308 GCA_964022245.1 uncultured Alphaproteobacteria bacterium | reverse complement strand
CGACGACGGTCAGCCCCCCGGCCACCATCAGCGCCAGCGAGACCAGCAGCATCAGAATGCCGTTGCCCGTCCGGGCCTGGTACTCGCGCGACAGGGAATGAGACCCGTTCGGCGATGGGATTTGAGCGTTGGTCATTTTCACCCTCCAGACAGGGCCATATGATATCACTTCGATATCTGATCTCGCAAGCCACAACCCAGACCCCAAGTGGCCAAATCGACCTCGCGGCCTTGCATTCGCCTCAAATTCGGGAAACTTGGGACAGAACCGATACCATCCTGCTAGATGGTCTGAATCTGACGGCTCGCGAGTTTCCACGAGGGGTTTGTTCCGAATGCGTTATCTGTATGCGACCGCAGCGGCGATCGCTCCCCTTCTCTTCGCCTGCGGCGCCAACGCCCAGGTTGTGGTCGATTCCGCGCGCACCACGCCGATCACCACGGCCAATCCGGCGGGCAACGGCCCTGACGACATCATCATCGTCTCGGGCGGCACCATCACCCTGACGTCCGGAACGGCTGTTACCGTCAATTCGAGCAACGACTTCTCGATCAACGCCAATGGCAACATCACGATGTCGAACTCCGCAAGCGGTTCGACGGCCATCCTGATCGAGGGCGGCAATACGACAGACATCACGATCGCGGGTTCGATCGTTGTCAGTGACGACCTGACCGAAAACACGGACTCTGACGAAGACGGCGATTTCGACGGCCCCTTCGCCACCGGTTCCAACCGCTTTGGCATCCGGCTGAATGACGCTGGCGCAATGACCGGCAATGTCATCATGCAGAACGGCTCGACCATGCTGGTCGAGGGCAATGACTCTTTCGGTATCTCGCTGGAAAGCGACCTGATCGGCAACCTGACCAATCAGGGCACCATCCGCGTCATCGGCGACAACAGCATGGCCGTGCGCGCGCTCGGCATGATCGACGGCACCGTCTATCTGGGCGGCAGCATCTCCACCGTCGGCGGAGGCTCCACCGCGATCGGAATGTTCGGCAACATCACCGGCGGGCTGAACATTCAGGGCTCCGTGTCGTCAACGGGGTATCGCTACACCAGCCGCAGCAGCGACGAGTTCATCAGTAACCTTGACGCTGACGACCTGCTGCAGGGCGGACCGGCGGTCATCATCGCGGGCAATGTTGCCGGGGGGGTGACGTTCGGCCGGCCTCCCGCCGACGAGGACGAAAACGAGACCGATGAGGACGGCGACGGCATCGCCGACGCCGACGAGGAGGGCGCCCAGATCAACGTGTTTGGTGAAGCCCCGGCGATCCTGGTGGGCTCGGACACACAGACGGTCACGCTCGGTCTGGCCGGCACCGGAGACCTCGCTTACGGGTTCATCAACCAGGGCTCGGTCAGCGCCCAGGGCGTGTACGACGGCATCGAGGCCAACGGCATTCGCTTTGGCCTCGAGGGTGGCCAGGACGTCATAATCGAGGGCGGCATTCTCAACACCGGCTCTGTCGCGGCCCTCGCCTACGATGCCAACGCGGTCGGCGTCCGGCTGTCCAGCGGCGTGACGACGCCCCAGTTCATCAACGACGGCTCCCTGACGGCCGCCTCGGCCTCTGACCTGAACACGACGGTCACGACCGTGCTGATCGAGGCGGGCGCAAGTCTGCCGACCTTCATCAACAACGGCCAGTTCCTCGCCTCGTCGGGGGGCGGAACCGCCGACCTGACGGCCCTGCTGGACCTGAGTGGGACCCTGACGTCGATCACCAACACCGGGTCGATGCAGTCCAATATGTTCGCCAACGAAGCGGGCGATCCGATCACCGGCACCACGACCCTGATCAATGTCGAGGCCAACACCACCGGCGTCACCCTGATCCAGGACGGCATCGTCGATCCCGATAGCGAAGGGGATGATGCCGATGGAGATGGCGTTCTCGACGACGATGAGCCCTCGATGGTCGGCGCGATCCGCCTCGGCTCCGGCGCGGATGTGGTCGACATCCGCAACGGCACGGTTCTCAGCGACATCTCTTTCGGGGATGGCCTCGACACCTTGTCGATCACTGGCGGCGCCTTCGTGCGGGGCAGCCTTTCGGACAGCGACAGCCTGCTGGACATCTCTGTCGCCGACGGCGTTCTGGATCTGAGCCAGACGACCATCATGGATATTTCCAACCTGACGGTCGGCAGCGATGGCCGCTTCGTTGTCAGCATCGACGGCGACACCAACAGTGCCTCCGGCTTCAATGTTTCCGGGACGGCCACCATCGAGGACGGCGCCGAACTGGGCGTTCGGTTTACCTCGCTGATCGACGGACCGAGCCGCTTCACCATTATCGACGCGGGAACCCTGAATTTCGGCAACCTCGATCTGGATGCCATCTCGGACAACGCGCCGTATCTGTTCATTCTGGACGCCGGTGCGGACCTCCCGAACAATCAGGTCTATGTGGACGTGCGCCGCCGCACCGCCGAGGAAGCCGGCTTCATCTCCGTCGAGGCCTCGGCCTACGACGCGATCTATGAAGCGCTGGATCGCGATTCCGGTATCCTGACCGCCTTCATTAACCAGTCCGACCGGGACGAATTCCTGAATCTCTACGAGCAGATGCTGCCCGACCACTCCGGTGGTCCGCTGCTGTCGCTGGCCAGCGGGGTCGACGCCGTCACGCGCGCCCTGGTGGGCCGCAATGCCTCGGCCCAACCGGGCGAGACCAGCGCCTGGGTCCAGGAAATCACCTTCTACGCCGACAAGGACAAGACCGACACCTACGGGTTCCGCTCCGAAGGCTTCGGCGTCGCGGGGGGCGTGGAATACGGCACGACCAACGGCGCCCTTGGCGTCAGCATCGCCTTCACCTCCTCCGACCTCGAGGACCCCGAGTCCGAGGCCCAGGAGAACCTGACGGCAAATCTGGTCGAACTGGGGCTCTACTGGCGCGCCCAGGGACAGTACTGGACCACATGGGCACGGGCTGCGGCCGGCTACGCCTCGTTCGACGCCGACCGTCAGTTTGTGGGCGGTGGCCTGAACATCAGCAATGAGTCGAGCTGGAACGGCTTCACCCTGGCGGCCGCAGGCGGCGCCTCCTACGAGCGCGACTACGGCCGCTTCACCCTCCGTCCCGAGGTCTACGCCGAATACTTCTCCCTGAGCGAGGACGCCCGGGAAGAGGTCGGTGGTGGCGCCGGGTTCGACCTGATCATCGATGAACGTGATGGTCACATGTTCTCGGCTGTGGCCGCCATGAACATCGCTTACACCATTGACGAGGACAGCTGGCTCAAGCCGGAATTCCGCATCGGCTGGCGTCAGAACATCTCGGTTGATCCGGGATCCACCATCGCCCGGTTTGCCAGTGGCGGGCCGTCCTTCAGCCTCGACCCCGACACGATCGAGGGCGGGGGACCGATCATTGGTTTCCGCCTGAACGTCGGCAACGAGCTGGGCATGTTGAGTGTAAGTGCGGACGCCGAAATGATCGGCGACTACATGCGCTACATGCTGCTGCTGCGGGCCAGCTTCCGCTTCTAGGCCGAGACCAGGACGGACAAAGGGCCGCCGGATCACTCCGGCGGCCCTTTTCTTTTGTGGTGGGCGGCGAGGGGTTCGAACCCCCGACCCCCTCGGTGTAAACGAGGTGCTCTGACCAGCTGAGCTAGCCGCCCGTCCCTGTGGCTATGCCTGCGCCGGCTCAGCCGTTCAAGGCGCTTTTCAAGCCTTCGCCCGGTCTGAACCGGACGGTCCGTGCAGCCGGGTGGATCAGCCGCTCACCCGTTGCCGGATGCCGCCCTTCCCGTTCCGGTCGATCAGCCGGGATGAATGTCCCGAAACCGGTCAGACGTACCGTGCGCCCGTCGGCAAGCCCTTCGGCGATGCCGTCGAGGACAGCGTCCAGAGCAACCCTGGCCTGTCCGGGCGTGAGGTTTGCCGCCCGGGCGATCCGACCGACCAGTTCCGGGCGCGACATCGGAGCCTCAGTGACTGATGACGGCGTCCGGGCCCGGCTCGGCGCCCGGCATCCGCGACGGCAGGGGATCGGTCGCCTCGTCCCATTCGACCGGGGTCAGCGTTCCAACCAGGGCCCACTTCAGCGCCTCGTCGGCGGTCGAGACCGGAACGATCTCCAGCGCCTCCTTGACGTTGTCGGGGACGTCGGCAAGGTCCTTCTCGTTCTCCTGCGGGATCAGCACCGTCTTGACCCCCGAACGGAGCGCCGCCAGCAGCTTTTCCTTCAGGCCGCCGATGGCGGTGACCCGACCCCGCAGGGTGATCTCACCGGTCATGGCGATATCCTTGCGCACCGGAATGCCGGTCAGCACCGAGACCATGG
>CAXICH010000206.1:0-4310 GCA_964022245.1 uncultured Alphaproteobacteria bacterium | reverse complement strand
CGTCAGAACCTTCAGGACACCTTCCTCAACACGGTCCGCAAGACCAAGACCCCGCTGACCATCTTCCTCGTCAACGGCGTCAAGCTGCAGGGCATCGTCACCTGGTTCGACAATTTCTGCGTGCTGCTGCGTCGCGATGGCCAGTCGCAATTGGTCTACAAGCACGCCATCTCCACCATCATGCCCTCGGCTCCGGTCGACCTGCGCGAGCCGGAAGATCAGGACTGATCCGTCCGGTCCGGAGTGCTGAGGGAGCCTGGGGTCCTGTCCGTGCGTTCGCGGACGGGACGCTTTCGTCCATTCAAAGCCCGGAACCTGCGTGTCCTCACCGCTGATTGACCACACCGCTCCGCCCGTTCGGGCCCTCGTGCTCCATCCTGACCGCTCGGGCGGAAGGCCGGGCGGGCGCCGTCCCCATGACCGGCTGGACGAGGCCGTGGGTCTCGCCCGGGCGCTGGATCTCGACGTCCGGGGCGAGGAGGTCATCGCCCTTCGCCGCACGACCCCCGCCACCCTGTTCGGCTCGGGCAAGGTCGAGGAGATGGCCGCCCTGGTGCGCGCGGCCGAGGCCGAAGTCGTGGTCATCGACGACGCCCTCACGCCCGTCCAGCAGCGCAATCTGGAAAAGGCGTGGGAGGCCAAGGTCATCGACCGCACCGGCCTGATCCTCGAGATCTTCGGCCGGCGGGCCCGCACCCGCGAGGGCCGGCTGCAGGTCGAATTGGCCCGGCTGGAATATGAACGCTCGCGCCTCGTCCGCACCTGGACCCACCTCGAACGCCAGCGCGGCGGCACGGGCTCGACCGGTGGTCCCGGCGAAACCCAGATCGAGCTGGACCGCCGCCTGATCGCCGACCGCATCGTCAAGCTCAGGGCCGATCTTCAGGATGTCCGTCGCACCCGCGGCCTGCACCGCACGGCGCGCAAGAAGGTGCCGTTCCCGACCGTCGCCCTGGTCGGCTACACCAATGCGGGCAAGTCGACCCTGTTCAACCACCTGACCGGGGCCGAGGTGATGGCGAAGGACCTGCTGTTCGCCACCCTCGACCCGACCCAGCGCATGATCCGTCTGCCGCAGGGACGGTCGGCCCTGATCGCCGACACCGTGGGGTTTATCTCCGACCTGCCGCATGAACTGGTCGAGAGCTTCCGCGCCACGCTGGAGGAGGTCGCCGAGGCCGATCTGATCCTGCACGTCCGCGACATCTCCAGCCCCGAGACGGATGCGGAGGCCAGGGACGTCGAGGAGGTTCTCGCCCGCATCGCCCCCGGCGAGGGCGAGGAGGAGGGCACGCTTCAGGTCCGCACGCTCGAGGTCTGGAACAAGATCGATCGCCTTGATCCCGAGATGCAGGCCGCCATGGTCACCCGCGCCGGGGCCGAGGGCGCTGTCGCGGTGTCGGCCCTGACCGGCGAGGGGCTTGAGGTCCTGCGTCAGGCCATCGCCGAACGGATCGACATTGACCCCGAAATCCACCTCACCCTCGAACCCCAGGACGGCGAGGCCCTCGCCTGGCTCTATGAGCACGGCCGCATCACTGCGCGCACCGAAGACGCCGAGGGTCGTCTCGAGATCAGCGTCCGCCTCTCCGAACCCGCACTGGGCCGGTACCAGAGACTGTTCACCCTGACCTGAGCCGGTTGTCCGGCGAGGGTCTTGCAGGAGCTGGGGCAACCTCCACTGTTTGCCCCGAAAGCCTCCCGCAATGGCACAGATTACCGCCACCCGCCGAGCCGCGACGGACCTCCACGACGGGGAAGCCGACGCCTGGCGTGCCTTTCAGGGACAGCAGCCGGCCTTCGCCAGTCCGCTGACGGGGCCGGACTTCGCTCGCGCCATCGGCCGGGTCCGCGAGGATGCCGAGGTCGTCACCTATCGTCGGGGTGACGAGATCGTCGGTTTCCTCGGCCTGCACCGTCGTCCGGGCGGCTTCGCCCGTCCGCTGGGCGCCCCCTTTGCCGACTATCACGCGCTGATCACCGGGCCCGCCCCCGGCATGGATGGCCCGCAGGCGCTCACCCTCGCGGGGATCGCGGCCTTCAGGCACATCGGGCTGGTCGATCCGTTTCGCCTGTTCCCGCCCGTTGCTCCGGGCCCCGACGCCTATGCCATCGAGGCGCCGGACGGCCCGGACGCCCATCTGGAAGCCATGCGAGCGGCCAGCCCGAAGAAGTTCAAGAACTGGCGTCGCCTTCAAAATCGCCTCGCCGAGATCGGGCCGCTCCGCTTTGAGCAGAGCCGTTCCCGAGATGACCTCGACACCCTGCTGTCGTGGAAATCCGAACAGTTCGAACGCACCGGCCTTCAGGACGTGCTGCGCCCGTTATGGGTCCGTGCGCTGATGTCGGACCTGTTTGAAACGGATACGCCGCACTTCCGGGGCCTGATGCTGACCCTGCACGCGGGCGACACGCTGGTGGGGGGGCACTTCGGTGTGTTCGGCGCGGGGACCTATCACCCGTGGATCGCCTCGACCAATCCTTCGCTGGCGCACCTCTCGCCGGGGAACAGCTTCCTCGACCAGGCCATCCGCGCCATGCCCCGGCTGGGGATCGACGTGTATGATCTCGGCCCGGGCCACGATCACTACAAGCAGCCCTGGGCCTCTGTCCGCAAACAGGTCGGCGTGGGCCTGACGATGGTCCAGGGGCAGGGCAGGGGGCTTCTGACTCTGGGCTCGACCGGCTGGGCCTCGGGCGCCAATGCGCCCCTGGCCAAGGTGCGTCGCCGCCTCGACCACATCGCCGCCGTGGACCCCACCGCCGCCGGCCGTGCCCTTGCCCTCGTCCAGGCCATGCGCGCCATCCCCCGCCGACTGGCCCCCGGCGGAGCGGTGTAGGGCTGAGCCAGGGCCTGCGAAGGTCAGCGCGCCGACCAGCCCAAGAAATGCGCAATGTCGTCGGCAGCCGCCTCGGCCTGACCGCGTACCACCGGCGAGGGGTCGGCCAGCGCCGCGCGCACCAATGGCTCAATGGTCGTACGGTCCAGCATCCGGAACTCCCGGGCCAGATGGCCAAAGCCGAGGATGGCGTTACCGCGCACCCATTCCTGCGGATGCGTCGACAGGCGTACGCAGACTTCCTCCGCCCATGCCCGATCGGCCTCGTCACAGCCCATCGAGACGGCAATCGGCACATAGGGCATCGCTTCCGGATCGTTCTCGACGATCGCCGCCTCGATATCGGCCGGTTTCCAATCGGCAGGCAGGGGGGGCATCAGGCGCGCTCGGCGGCCTTTGCCGCGTTCCACAGGGCGTCCATTTCCTCAAGGTCCGACTGATCGGGTGTCCGCTCTTCCTTCGCCAGCTCGGCCTCGATGAACGCAAAGCGGCGCACGAATTTGGCGTTCGATCCGCGCAGGGCATCCTCGGGCTCGACGCCCAGCTTGCGGGCCAGGTTGGCGATGACGAACAGCAGGTCGCCGACCTCATCCTTCATCCGGTCACTGGAGCCACCGGCGATCTCCACCTTCAGCTCGGCGACTTCCTCGTCCAGCTTGGCGAACACCTCGGCGGTCGACGGCCAGTCGAAGCCGACCCGCGCCGCCCGCTTCGTCAGCTTGGCCGCCCGCGCCAGTGCCGGCAGGCCGACGGGCACGTCATCCAGCACTCCATGCTGGGACTTCGCCTTGCGCTCGGCGGCCTTGATGTCCTCCCAGCGCGCCTTCTGCAACACGGCATCCGCCCTGGCGGCCTCGTTGCCGAACACATGCGGGTGACGCCGCTCCAGCTTGTCCGCGATCGCCCCGGCCACGGCGTCAAAGTCGAACAGCCCGGCTTCCTCGGCCATGCGGGCATGGAACACGACCTGAAACAGCAGATCGCCCAGCTCGGACTTCAACTCGTCAAAGTCTCCCCGCTCGATGGCATCGGCGACCTCATAGGCCTCCTCCAGCGTATAGGGCGCGATGGTCTGAAACGTCTGCTCGACATCCCACGGACAGCCGGTCACGGGGTCACGCAGCCGGACCATGATGGCGCGCAGGCGGTCGAGCGGGGCGGGGGGCGTGTCGGTCATGGGCCGGACCTAACCGGCCCCGCCCCGGGCCTCAAGCGCCGCACGGATTTCGGCATGGCGCTTCTGGTCCAGCGGATAGCGCCAGAGGGCCCAGGCCCCGACCACCAGACACAGCGCGGGCAGTCCCGCGAACATGACCTGCAGCCAGATCAGGGCCGTCGCGCTGTTCGCCCCGCCCAGCGTCGGGTCGAAGCCGGTCAGACGCAGCCCCGCGAACGTCATGACGGACACGGCGTACCCCAGCTTGGAGGTCGCCGTCAGGATCGAGAACAGCAGGCCCGTCCGGTCCTCGC
>CAXICH010000205.1:0-4394 GCA_964022245.1 uncultured Alphaproteobacteria bacterium | reverse complement strand
CCTCGGGAACGGACTGGGCCCGGGCGGCCTCGGCCATGGCCAGCAAGGCCAAGGCAGAGGCACAGGCAAACAGAGTTTTCATTCGTTTATCCCCTTTGAGTGAGTTGGACGCACGCACACGCCATCGACCGCTCGGGTACTGATCCGATCGGGCCTCCGGCAGCCGGCGTGGGAGGACGCCGGCTGCCGTACTCCCTGGAACGCCCGTCAGGACGCTTCCAGAACCTCTCCGTGAAGGTGGCCGTCGAGGCCGTCGTCTTCCTGGCTCTCACTGACCCGCAGGCCTGTCGTGAACTTGCAGACGATCAGGATCAGAAAGGTCACGCCCGCACTCCAGCCGGCGGTGACGCCCAGACCCCACAACTGCTTCATGACGCTGGCGTCGGCGCCTGCGGCATTGACTGCCGTACTGGCGAACACGCCGGTCAGGATCGCGCCCGCCACGCCCCCGGCTCCGTGAATGCCGAAGGCATCGAGGCTGTCGTCATAGCGCAGCAGCTTCTTGATCCAGACCGAAGCCGCATAGCAGACCGGACCGGCGATCAGGCCGATGATCACGGCCCCCATCGGATCGACGAAACCCGCCGCCGGCGTAATGGCCACCAGACCCGCGATCAGGCCCGACAGCACGCCGATCAGCGACGGTTTACGCTTCTCGATAACCTCGACGATCTTCCAGGTCAGCGAGGCGGCCATGGCCGCCAGCAGGGTGTTCAGCAGGGCCACCGAGGCGATCGCATCCGCCGCCCACGCGGATCCGGCGTTGAAGCCGATCCAGCCGACCAGAAGCAGGGACGCGCCGATCATGGTCAGCACCGGATTATGGGCCACGATGGGGCTGACCCCGTAACCCTTTCGCGCCCCCAGGAAGACCGCGCACACCAGTCCGGCCACACCCGAGTTGACGTGCACAACAGCGCCACCGGCAAAGTCCAGCACACCGGCCGACCCCAGAAATCCACCGCCCCAGACCCAGTGACAGATCGGGGCATAGACCAGCAGCGTCCACAGTCCGGTGAACAGCAGCAGGCCCGAATATTTCAGTCGCTCGGCAAAGGCCCCGGTCACCAGCGCCGGGGTAATGATGGCAAAGGTCATCTGGAACGCGATCCAGAGATATTCCGGCAGGGCCGGCGCCACGGCATGGGCGGTGTCCGGCGTCACCCCCCGCAGGAATACCGCCTCCAGACTGCCGATCACGCTGTTCACCTCATCGCCGGAATAGCCGCCGATCGGTTGCCCCACCCCGAACGACAGGCTGTAGCCCGCCGCAAACCACGCCAGCGTCACCACAGCGGCGACGCCCAGCGACTGGGTGATGGTGGCAATCACATTCTTGCGCCGCACCATGCCGCCATAGAACAGCGCCAGACCCGGCAGGGTCATCAGCAGCACTAGCGCCGTCGACGTCAGGATCCAGCCGGCCGCCGACCCGTCCAGTTCCAGCGGCGCCTGATGCGAAAGCAGGGCCGGAGCGGCCTTGGCGGCCCCGGCGGTCGTAAGGGAAAGAAGCGTCCCGAGAACAAGGCCAGTGGCCTGTCTGGCGCCAACGGACAGAGTCCGCCCGCAGATTGCAAATGTCATGATCCGTACCCCCTGAATGCGACAACGCAGATGCGAAGGTTTTATCGCATTTGCGAAATAGGCAAGGGGCTCGTTAACGATTCAGCGACAAATACGTGCAGATCGCCCATTCAATCTGGCAACTTTTAGGTGACAGCGTGCACACATTGTACAAATTACGCATTAGGCATCCAATGCAGGGGCTCAACGCACCTGCGAGAGGCCCTCAATGGCCAAGCCTGAGGGTTACGGCGTCCCCGGAGCTTTTTTACGCCTCCAGCGTGCCCTCGAACGCCTCGATCAGACGCTCCAGACGCACCAGACCGATATCCCAGAACGCCGGATCACGCGGATCCAGGCCGAAGGGCTTGAGCGCCTCGTCGTAAGGACGCGTGCCCCCCCCGGCCAGAAGCTCGCGGTACAGGGGGGTAAAGCCGGCCGGATCCTTGCGTCGGGTCTCCATCAGGGCTGCGACCAGCAGGTCCCCGAAGGCATAGGCATAGACATAGAAAGGCGAGTGCACGAAGTGGCTGACATAGGCCCACCAGTGCTCATAGCCCTCGTTCAGCGTCACGGCGGGGCCCAGCGACGCGCCCATTTCCTCGAGCCAGATCTGTCCGATCCGCTCCGCGCCGACCTCGCCGGTCTGCCGCTCGTCGTGGAAGCGCGTCTCGAACCGGTGGAAGGCGATCTGGCGCACGACCGTGTTCAGTCCGTCCTCGATCCGTCCGGCAAGCAGGCCCTGACGTTCGGCCTCGGGCGCTGTGTCCAGCAGCCGGTCAAAGGTCAGCCCCTCTGCAAAGATCGAGGCCGTCTCGGCCAGCGTCAGCGGCGTATCGGCCAGCAGGCTGCCGGCACCCGCCGCCAGCGTCTGGTGCACGCCATGCCCCAGCTCATGCGCCAGCGTCAGCACATCGCGCCGTTCACCCATCCAGTTCAGGAAGACATAGGGGTGGCGGTCCGCCGTCACGGGGTGGGCATAGGCCCCTGACTGCTTACCCGCCCGCGGCCGGGCATCGATCCAGTTCCGGTCAAAGAAGGTCCCGGCCCGCTCGGCAAATTCGGGCCCCAGGTCCGAAAAGCTGTCCAGCACGAGGGCCCTTCCCTGCGCCCAGTCAAACCCGCGCGGCGGCTTGGTGGTCAGCGGCGCATTCCGGTCCCAGTGGTTGAGCGTCTTCACGCCCAGCGCCCGGGCCTTGGCGGCGTAGTAGCGGTGCGACAGGCGCGGATAGGCCGCCGTCACGGCTTCGACCATGGCGTCGACCGCCTCGCCGTCCACCTCATTGGCCAGATGGCGGCTGTCGGCCGGGCGTTTGAAGCCGCGCTTACGATCCTCCAGCGCCTTTTCCGCCGCGACCGTATTCAGCACCAGACCCAAGGTCCGCGTCTCGGCCTTCAGCGCCTCGGTCAGCCCTTCCGCCACGGCCTTGCGGCGGGCAGCCTTGGGGTCCGACAACCCGTTCAAGGCCTCGCTGAGCGTCAGGATATCCCGCCCGGCCTTGACCCGCAGGTCCGCCAGCGTCTCGTCGAACAGGCGCGGCCACTGGGCCGAGACCGGCATCTGCTCCGCGAGGAAGGTCTCCAGCTCCTCCGACAGCTCATGCGGCTTCATGGCCCGCACCCGGCGCAGCCAGGGCTGCCAACGCGCGGCCGGAGCATGCGCCTTGAGCGCCGCCTCGACCTCGTCCTCTCCCAGCTGGTTGATCTCCAGCGTCAGCCAGACAGTCGGGGTGGAAATCTCGGTCAGCGACTGGCGCACATCGGCCTCGAACGCCTGCGCTGCCGCATCATCGCGCCGCGTCGAGGCGTCCAGAAAGGCATAGGCCCCGACGGCGCCCAGCCGGTCGGCCGCCTGCTCGTAAAGCGTGATCGCCCGATCCAGCCGCTCGCCCAGCACCGCAGGTTCGCCCCGCGCCGCGATCAGCGTGCCGGCCAGGCCATTCATCTCGGCCACAGAGGCGCGCGCCGCCTCCATGTCCCGCTTCAGGCCCGGATCGTCCTTGGCGGCATACAGGTCGGAGAGGTCCCACAGGGGCAGGTCGGCGGTCGGAGTCTTGAAGGGTGCGTTCATGCCCTTGGTTGTGGGGATGCCCGCCCCGGGACGCAACAGCCGAATGTCGCCAGACACCGTGGCGCGGGCGCGCCACTGTTGTCGGGTGTTCAACGAAGAGACCGCCCATGACCTACCAGATCCAGTCCCTGCCGCGCGAGCCGCTCACAAGCCTGTTCTCCATGAGCGACGAGGAGTTGTTCGCCGTGGGCGCCCGCCGCTGGGTCGCTGACGCCCCCGGAAGGGCTCCTTGCCGCATCAGCCTCGTCGACGCCGATCCGGGAGAGCGGCTGGTGCTGCTCCACCACCAGCATATGACCCATCCCCGTACGCCCTACCGCGCCGGAGGCCCGATTTTCTTGCGCGAGGTGGCCGAAGAGGCCCGCCCGGAACCCGGCGAAGTCCCGCCCATGCTGGCCAAACGCCCCCTGTCGATCCGGGTCTATGACGCCCGTAACATGATGATCGAGGGGGAGGTCATCGAAGGCGCAGATCTGGACGCCCGGCTCACCCATTGGTTCGGAAATCGCCACTCCGCTCAGGTTCACATCCATTTCGCGCCCCGTGGTTGCTATCTGGCGCGCGCTGTAAGACCCGGGACCTGGCCCCGTTAACCCCCCGCACACCACGCCGGACAACGCGATCTTCACCGCACCCGGGGTAGACCCGTCCCGAAACGAGCCAGTCCGGGGGGCCACCCCCGAGATCGGCCGACGGTGATGAGAGAGGGGTGCCCCATGGCCAAGACCGTTCTGGTCGTCGACGACGATCCGACCCAGCG
>CAXICH010000204.1:0-4408 GCA_964022245.1 uncultured Alphaproteobacteria bacterium | reverse complement strand
TCATCGATTTGGCGGTGACGGCGGCCTCCAGCGGGCCGGCGGCAAAGAACATCCACCGCAGATATGTGCCACGTCCGGCCTCGTTTGCGCCGGGCGCCAGACCGGCCTCCGGAAAGCGGTCGGCGAGGTAGGTGCAGATGGCGGCGCACTCCGTGACCACCTCGCCGTCACAGACGAGGGCCGGCACCTTGCCCATCGGATTGATGGCCAGATAGGCGGGTGCCTTCATGGTGGTGCCATAGTCCAGTACCTCGGTCTGGTAGGGGCGGCCCACCTCCTCCAGCATCCAGCGCACGATGCGCCCGCGTGACATGGGGTTGGTGTAAAAGGTGAGTGCGTCGGCCATGGTGTCCTCCCGGGGTTGCCGCAGACTAATCCCGGATCGTGACGCGCGTCACACAACTGTGGTTTCGCGACTGGGCAAAGTCGGGGATAGTCAGTGGATGACCCGAGCTGACCGGCCGATTGGCCCTGACCGTCTGGCGACCTGGAGGCACCCTTGGCCGGTGCGGCTGACCCATTGGGTCAATGTCGCGTGTCTGGTCTTCCTGCTGATGACGGGGTTGCAGATCCTGAGGGCGCACCCGCATCTCTACTGGGGGCTGGACTCGACCTTCGACGACGCCTGGCTCAGCTTTGGCAATATCCCGGGCTGGCTGACCCTGCCCGGCTATCGCAATCTGGCGGTCGGGCGGAACTGGCATTTCTTCTTCGCCTGGATCTTCGTCGCCAACGGCATGCTCTACCTGCTGTACATCCTGTTCTCCGGCCGGCTGGCCCGGATGATGGAGCCCAGCCGCGAGGAGCTGGCCCATATCCCTGACAGCGTCGTCGAGCATGCCAAGCTCAAATTTCCCGAGGGCGAGGCGGCCCGCACCTACAACGTCATCCAGAAGCTGACCTATCTGGTCGTGCTGCTGATCCTGTTGCCGATGATGCTGGTCACAGGGCTGGCCATGTCGCCGATGATGAATGCCGCCATCCCCGAGCTGCTGCCGATTCTGGGCGGGCGACAGTCGGCGCGGACCCTGCATTTTATCGCGGCCATGGGCATCACGGGCTTTGCCGTCGTCCATGTGCTGCTGGTGTTCCTCAGCGGGCCGCTCAACAATCTCAGGTCCATGATCACAGGCTGGTATGTGATCCGGACCGAACCGCAATCGCCCGAGGAGACGTCCGATGACCGTGATCCGTCCTGATCGCCGTCACCTGCTGCTGGCCGGCGGGGCGCTGGCCCTGTCCGGCTGTGACGGTCTGGTCCGCAATGCCCAGGCCCAGTGCACGGTGAAGAAGGCCGAGCAGGTCTCCAGATGGACCCAGCGCGCCGTGGCCCGCGACGCCCTCGCCCCCGAGTATCAGGAGAAGGACATCTCCAGGGACTTCCGCGCCAATGGCTCGGTCGATCCGGCGGCATCCGACTATGTCGCGCTCAAGGCCAACAATTTCCGCGACTACCAGCTGATCGTCGACGGCCTGGTCGAGACCCCGCTGGCCCTGTCGCTGGCCGAGCTCAGGCGCCTGCCGTCCCGCACCCAGATCACCAAGCACGACTGCGTCGAGGGCTGGACCTCGATCGGCAAGTGGAAGGGGGCGCGCCTGTCGGCCGTGCTGAACCGCGCGCGCCTGAAGCCCGAGGCGAAGTTCGTGGTCTTCCACTGTTTCGACGCCCTCGATCAGACCGAGGACGGCGAGCGCTACTATACCTCGGTCGACATCCGCGAGGCCTATCACGAGCAGACCATCCTTGCGTATGAGATGAACGACGAGATCCTGCCCATCAAGCACGGCGCGCCGATCCGCCTGCGGCTGGAGCGCCAGCTCGGCTACAAGATGGCCAAATACATCAAGCGGATCGAGGTGGTCGAAAGCTTCGCCCACATCGGCGGCGGCAAGGGCGGCTATTGGGAAGACCGCGGCTATGAATGGTACGCGGGGATCTGAAATGCCGGGGGGCACAGTCATGAGATCATTCGTCGGGCGGCTGGCTGCTGCCCTCGGCCTGCTGGCGGTCGCCGCCTGCGACACCGGGCTGGAGATCACGCCGGCGACCTTTGTCCAGACGCCCAGCGCGGCCGAGATTCGCGCCACCTATCCGACCTTTGCCCGGATTGCGCAGATCGAGGGCAAGGTCTGGATGCATTGCGCCTATACGCTGGAGGGCACGCTGGAGCGCTGTCGCAAGCGGGGAGTCGCGCCGGAAGGGCTGAATTTTGATAAGCCGGTCGGGCGGCTGCTGGCCTATTACGTCGTCGACCCGCAGAGGATCGATGGCCGCGCCGCCCCGGGCGAGATCGACTTCGTCATCCACTTTGCTCCGACGCCCGCGCCGCCCCCGTGGACCGGCGCGCCGATCACGGACGCCGAGTTGCGTCAGGCCCGACGGGTGATCGACAGCCAGCTGATGCAGTTCGACGAATACGGGGAGCGCGGCAACGCCCACCGCACCGTGGCGATCGATCGCTATCAGCCTGTCGCCACCATGCTGGACCGGGCCTTTGCGGCAGAAACGGATGCCCGCAGGGACGCCCTGTCCCGCGCCTTTGTCCAGGCCATGATCCCGGCGGCCCGTCGGGAATTCCTGACGCCCCGATCGGCCTTCCGCGGGGTCACCGCCTATGAGATGGAGGCCGTCAGTCCCGAGCTGTTCGCGGTCAATGCCCGCATCGCCAGACGCATCCGTGACGAATACTGCGCGGCCTATCCGTGTGCGGCGACCCGACCGGGCAGCTAGTCCTCGACCGTTTCCCTGCGGCGTTTGACCATCAGGTCGAAGCTGTCCCAGACGCCGTCGGCGCCGTGCCAGGCCCCCTTGGTCGCGGCCTTGGAATATTCCGTGGCGCGGGCCTCGAAGAAGTTGGCGTGCTCCACTCCGCTGAGCAGCGACTGCAGCCAGGGCAGGGGGTTTTCCCGCGATCCGCCGAACAGTTCCGGCAGCTGCAGCTGTCGCAGGCGCCAGTCGGCGATGAAGCGGATATAGGCCTTGATATCGTCGGGCGTCATGCCGTGGACCGGCCCCATCTCGAAGGCCAGGTCGATGAATTTGTCCTCCATCTGCACCACGGTCTCGCAGCACTGGAGGATGTCGTCGGCCACCGCCTTGGTGACCGCGCCGGTCTCGTTGTTGAAGGCGTGGTACAGCTTGATGATGCCTTCGCAGTGCAGGCTCTCGTCCCGCACCGACCAGCTGACGATCTGGCCCATCCCCTTCATCTTGTTCTGGCGCGGGAAGTTCATCAGCATGGCGAAGCTGGCGAACAGCTGCAGCCCCTCGGAGAAGCCGCCGAACATGGCCAGCGTCCGGGCGACGTCGGCGTCGGTCTCGACCCCGAACTGGCCCATATAGTCGTGCTTGTCCCGCATGGCCTCGTATTCCATGAAGGCGCCGAACTCGCTCTCGGGCATGCCGATGGTTTCGAGCAGCAGGGCGTAGGCCGCGATATGGATCGTCTCCATATTGCCGAAGGCGGCCAGCATCATCTTCACCTCGGTCGGTTTGAAGACCCGGCCGTAGCGCTCCATGTAGTTGTCCTGCACCTCGATGTCCGCCTGGGTGAAGAAGCGGAAGATCTGGGTCAGCAGATTGCGCTCGGCGCTGGTCAGATTGGCCGCCCAGTCCTTGCAGTCCTCGCCCAGCGGCACCTCTTCGGGCATCCAGTGGACCTGCTGCTGCTTCTTCCACATGTCGAACGCCCACGGATAGCGGAACGGCTTGTAGGCGGCGGACGGGGTCAGGAGGCCGGGCGCGTCGGCGCGGATGATCGGGGTCACGGCGTTCATCAGGCGAAGACCTTTGGTCGGGAGCGAGGAGAGCGAATCCGAAGAGGCGTTCACCATGCGGCGGGTCGGCATCGGCGCCAAGAGGAACTTCCCCTATTTAGCGATCACATTTTCCAGCACCGCTATATGTAGTGGGCGGGCTTCAGTTTTTTGGGGATGAGGCTGGGGACGGTCCGCACGGTCTTCCTTGACGCGGCGTGAGGGGCCTAATGTGGACCCCAAGAGGAAACACCGGCCGGCAGTCAGGCCACAGGAAGGAAATCCATGCGCGAAGCCGTCATCGTCTCCACCGCCCGCACGCCGATCGGCCGCGCCTATCGCGGCGCCTTCAACGACACCCAGGCGCAGCAGCTGGGCGCCCATGCGGTGCGGCACGCGGTCCAGCGCGCCGGCGTCGATCCGGCCGAGATCGAGGATGTGGTGATGGGCGCCGCCCTGCAGCAGGGCTCGACCGGAACCAATGTCGCGCGCCAGGTGGCGCTGGCCGCGGGCCTGCCCTCGACCGTCCCGGGCATGAGCCTGGACCGCCAGTGCGCCTCGGGCCTGATGGGCATCGCCACGGCCGCCAAACAGGTCATCTTCGACCAGCAGAAGATGGCGGTCGGCGGCGGGCTGGAGAGCATCTCCCTGG
>CAXICH010000203.1:0-4440 GCA_964022245.1 uncultured Alphaproteobacteria bacterium | reverse complement strand
GCGGCCTACAAATTCTTCCTCTACACCCTGCTGGGGTCGGTGCTGATGCTGCTGGCCATGCTGTGGATGGCGGCTGAAGCGGGCACCACCTCGATCCCGCTGCTCAAGGAGTATGCGTTCAGCGAGAGCGTGCAGCCGCTGCTGTGGCTGGCCTTCTTCGCCTCGTTCGCGGTCAAGATGCCCATGTGGCCGGTCCACACCTGGCTGCCCGACGCCCACGTGCAGGCGCCGACGGCGGGGTCGGTCATTCTGGCCGGTATCCTGCTGAAGCTGGGTGGCTACGGCTTCCTCCTGTTCAACCTGCCGATGTTCCCGCAGGCGTCGGAAATGTTCCGGCCGCTGGTGTTTGCCCTGTCGGCCATCGCCATCGTCTACACCTCGCTGGTCGCCTTCCGTCAGACCGACATCAAGAAGCTGATCGCCTATTCGTCGGTCGCCCACATGGGCTTTGTCACCATGGGCATCTTCGCCGGCAATGATCAGGGCGTGCAGGGCGCGGTCTTCCAGATGCTGAGCCACGGCCTGATCTCGGGCGCCCTCTTCCTGTGCGTCGGCGTGGTCTATGACCGGATGCACACCCGTGAGATCGCCTTCTACGGCGGGCTGACGTCGAAGATGCCGTGGTTCGCCGCCATCTTCCTGATGTTCACCATGGCCAATGTCGGCCTGCCGGGAACCTCGGGCTTCATCGGCGAAATCCTGACGCTGACGGCGGTCTATGAAGTGTCGACCTGGACGGCGCTGTTCGCGGCCTCGGGCGTGATTTTCTCGGCGGTCTATGCCCTGACGCTGTATCGCAACGTCATGTTCGGCGAGATCACCAATCCGGCGCTCAAGGCCATCACCGATATCGACCGGCGTGAGCTGATCGTCTTCGTGCCCCTGATCGTCGGCACCCTGTGGCTGGGCGTCTATCCGGCGGCTGTGCTTGACCTGACCTCGACCTCCGTCGAGGCCCTGACTGCCGGCTTCCGCGCCGCGATCGGTGGATGATACCCATGCCTGACCTGTCCTCCGCTCTCCAGCTTGCCGCCTCTGAAGTGACCCTCGCCATAGGGGCCATGGTCCTGCTGTTGCTCGGCGCCTTCATGGGCGAAAAGTCGACCCGGCTGATTTCGATCCTGTCCGTGGCCCTGCTGGTGGGCGCCTCGGCGCTCGCGATCAACGCCCCGCTGGGCCAGGCCTTCAACGGCGCCTTCGTGGCCGATCCGCTGGCCGTCTACGGCAAGGTCGCCATCTATTTGCTCAGCGCCGTGGCCGTGGTGCTGGGTGACGGCTGGATGGCGCGCACGCGGATCGCCCGGTTCGAATATCCGGTGCTGATCGTGCTGGCCTCGGTCGGCATGGCGATGATGGTGTCGTCGGGTGATCTGATCTCGCTCTATGTCGGGATCGAGCTGCACTCGCTGGCCCTCTATGTGCTGGCCGCCTTCCATCGCGACGACCTCAAGGCCTCCGAGGCGGGGCTGAAGTATTTCGTGCTGGGCGCCCTCTCGTCCGGCCTGCTGCTGTATGGCGCCAGTCTGATCTATGGCTTCTCGGGCTCGATGCGGTTCGAGGACATCGCCCTGTCGGCGCGATCCGTCGCCGATGGAGGTTCGGCCGGGCTGATCTTCGGTCTGGTGTTCCTGATCTGTGGTCTGGCGTTCAAGGTCTCGGCGGCGCCGTTCCACATGTGGACGCCCGACGTTTATGAGGGCGCGCCGACGCCGGTCGTGGCCCTGTTCTCGACCGCGCCCAAGATGGCGGCGATGGTGCTGGTCGCCCGCGTGCTGAGCGAGGGCTTCGGCGCGATCCACGACCAGTGGGCCCAGGTGCTGGTGCTGATCTGTCTGGCCTCGTTCGTGGTGGGTGCCATCGGTGGTCTGGCCCAGCGCGACCTGCAGCGGCTTCTGGCCTATTCCTCGATCGCCAACATCGGCTACGCCCTGCTGGGCATTGTCGCGGGGACGGAGGCTGGCCTGCAGGCCATGCTGATGTTCATGACCCTGTACGTGATCGACCAGATCGGCTTCTTTGCCGTGCTGCTGTCGCTGTCGCGGGGCGGCAAGCCGATCCGCCGGATCGCCGACCTGGCCGGGCTGAAAAAGACCCGCCCGCTGACGACCGTGGTCCTGACCATCCTGTCGCTGTCGGTGCTGGGCATGCCGCCGTTCTCGGGCTTCTGGGGCAAATATTATGTGTTCGGGGCTGCAGCTGACGCGGGCTACTGGATGGTGGCGGCGGCGGGTCTGGTGGCCTCGGTTGTCGCGGCCTTCTATTATCTGCGCATCATCAAGCTGATGTGGTTCGATCCGCCGCTGGACGAGCAGGCCACGACCGACCCCCAGCCGATCGAGGCGCGTACCCTGGCCCTGGCCTCTGCGGCCTTTGCCTTCCCGGTCGTGATCATCGGCCTGACCTGGCTGGAGCCGCTGACCGCCATCGCCGCATCCGGTTTCGGAGCCGGGTAGGGCGGTGCCGCCCGCCGAGCTGCTGGTCCTCGACGACATCGACTCCACCAATGCCGAGGCCCGACGGCAGGCCGAGGCCGGGCATGCAGGACCGATCTGGATCGCGGCGCGTCGGCAGTCCTCGGGGCGGGGCCGGCGCGGCCGGGCGTGGTCCAGCCAGACCGGCAATCTGGCCGCAACCCATCTGTCGGTGACCCACCGCCCCCCGGCCGAGGCGGCGCAAACCAGCTTCATCGCGGCGCTGGCCGTGGCCGATCTGCTGGACCACTACGTTCCGCCCGCCTGCGTCACGATTAAATGGCCGAATGATGTGCTGGTCGAGGGCCGCAAGATCTCCGGTATTCTGGTCGAGTCCGGGCCTGCCCTCGCCGGCGGCCTGTGGCTGGCGGTCGGCATCGGCGTGAACCTGGCCCATGCGCCGGAGGATGTGGAGCGCCCGGCCACGGCTGTCGCCCAGCATCTGGCCGATGGCATCCTGCGCGCGCCGACACTGGATGAAGCCCTGCCGGTGCTGGCCCAAGCCTGGGCCGGCTGGGCCCAGCGACGCGAGGCTCTGGGATTTGAGGTGATCCGCGATGCCTGGACGCGACGGGCCCATGGTCTGAATGCTCCTGCCGTCGCCCGGTTGGGCCACGAGACGGTCGAGGGTGTGGCCGAAGGTCTGGCTGACGATGGCGCCCTGCGGCTGAGGCTGGCCGATGGCGCACTTCGGCTTATATCCGCAGGCGACGTCTTTTTTGGAGAGCGCGCCTGATGCTGCTGGCGATTGAACAGGGCAATACCAATACGCTGTTCGCCGTGCACGACGGCGAGCGCTGGATCGCCCAGTGGCGTACGGCAACCGCCGCCAGCCGCACGGCCGACGAATACGCCGTCTGGCTGACCCAGCTACTGACGATGCGCGGGCTGGACCTGAAGGCGCTGCACAGCTGCATCATTTCCAGTGTCGTGCCGCAATCGATCTTCAACCTGCGCAACCTGTCGCGGCGCTATCTGGACGTCGAGCCCATGGTGATCGGCCAGAATGTCGATCTGGGCATGCAGGCGCGTATCGAGAAGCCGTCGGAAGCGGGAGCAGACCGGCTGGTCAACGCGATCGGCGCGCACCTGAAATATCCTGGCGATCTGATCGTCATCGACTCGGGCACGGCCACGACCTTTGATGTGATCGCGGCGGACGGGGCCTTCGAGGGCGGGGTGATCGCGCCCGGCATCAACCTGTCGCTTCAGGCCCTGCACGAGGCGGCGGCCATGCTGCCGCGCATCGCCATCCAGAGGCCGGACCGCGTGATCGGCAAGGACACCGTCACCAATATGCAGGCCGGTGTGTTCTGGGGCTATATCTCGCTGATCGAGGGTCTGGTCGAACGCATCAAGGCCGAGTGGGGCAAGCCCATGACGGTGATCGGCACCGGGGGCGTCGCCTCCCTGTTCGAAGGCGCGACCGACCACATCGACCATTTCGACCCTGACCTTACCCTTCGCGGCCTGCTGGACGTCTGGCGTCGCAACTCCGGAAAGACGGCATGAGCAAATCCAAAACCGACGAACTGGTCTTCCTGCCTCTGGGCGGGTCGAACGAGATCGGCATGAACCTGAACGCCTACGGCTTTGGCCCGGCCAATGACCGCAAATGGATTCTGGTCGATGTCGGGGTGACCTTCGGCGACCACACCACGCCCGGCGTCGATGTCATCGTGCCGGATCCGACCTTCCTCGAGGGCGAAAACATCCTCGGTATCGTGCTGACTCATGCGCACGAGGACCATATCGGGGCGCTGGGCTGGCTGTGGCCGCGTCTGAAGGCGCCGCTGTATGCCACACCGTTCACGGCCTATCTGATCCGCGAGAAGCTGCGCGATGCGGGCCTGGGTGACCGGGTGAAGATGCATGAAATTCCGCTGGGCGGGACCATCGATCTGGACCCGTTCCACATCGAGATGGTGACCATCACCCATTCGACCGCCGAGCCGAACGGCCTGGCCAT
>CAXICH010000202.1:0-4442 GCA_964022245.1 uncultured Alphaproteobacteria bacterium | reverse complement strand
GCTGGGCTTTGCCGAGGTCCGCATCGCCGCCCGGCCGGACGAGGACGCCCTTCTCGACACGCTTGAGCCGGAGACGCTTGGCAAGCTGCCCGGCCCCGTATAAAGACCGCCCTCGCGCAGGGCCGGTCAGGCCCGCCGATCAGGGCCGCCTTAGCTCAGCTGGTAGAGCATCGCATTCGTAATGCGGGGGTCAGGTGTTCGAGTCACCTAGGCGGCACCACTTCCTTTCATGATCTCATCGCGCCCCGTTCCTGTTCTGGTCACCACCCTCGCCTTCGTCGGGCTGATCGCGCTCGGGGCGCGGGTGGATGTGGCGGTGCCGGGGTCGCCGGTGCCGCAGTCGTTGCAGACGCTGGCGGTGCTGGCCGCCGGACTGGCGCTGGGACCGCGGTGGGGGCTGGCGGCGGGGCTGTTGTATCTCGCTGCGGGGGCGCTGGGTCTGCCCGTGTTTGCGGGCGGGGCCTCGGGCCTGCCGGTGCTGAGCGGGCCGACCGCCGGTTATCTGGTCGCGTTTCCGCTGGCGGCGCTGCTGGTCGGCGCCGGAAGCCGTACCCTGTCCCCCGGCCCCGTGTGGCGCACCATGCTGCTCGCCTTTGCCCTCGGGCTGGCCGGCCATCTGTCGATTCTGGTGCTCGGATGGGCGGGGCTTGTGCTCCGGATCGGAGCGGCCGAGGCCCTGGCAGCGGGCGTCGCGCCCTTTCTGTGGGGCATGGTGGTCAAGTCGGCGGCGCTGGCCCTGCTCGCCCCGCTGCTGACCGGCCTGCGAGACCGCTTGAACATATAAGCATATCTTTATATGTCTGCAGCTCCTGCCACGCGGAGTTCGCCCCCTTGTCCCGTACTTCCTTTCATTTCACCTCGGAAAGCGTCTCCGAGGGACACCCCGACAAGGTCTCGGACCGCATCTCGGACACCATCGTCGACCTGTTCCTGTCCAAGGACCCCGAGGCGCGTGTCGCCTGCGAGACCCTGACGACCACCAATCGCGTGGTGCTGGCGGGCGAGATCCGCGGCAAGGGCATCTGGGAGAACGGCACCTGGGCGCCGGGCATCGAGGCCGAGATCGAACAGGTGGTCCGTCAGGCCGTGCGCGACATCGGCTATGAGCAGGACGGCTTCCACTGGGAGACGCTGACCTTTTCCAACTATCTGCACGGCCAGTCCGCCGACATCGCCGTCGGCGTCGATGCCGCCGAGGGCAAGGACGAGGGCGCCGGCGACCAGGGCATCATGTTCGGCTATGCCTCGAACGAAACGCCTGAGCTGATGCCGGCCACCCTGGCCTACAGCCACCGCATCCTGCGCCGTCTGGCCGAGCTGCGTCATGGCGGAGAGAAGGCGCTGGAGCCCGACGCCAAGAGCCAGGTGACCCTGCTCTACGAGAACGGCATTCCGGTGCGTGCCACGTCGATCGTCGTCTCGACCCAGCATGCAAGGGGGATGTCGCAGGGCGACGTCGCCGCCCTTGTCAGGCCGGTGGTCGAGGCGGTGCTGCCCGAGGGCTTCATCACCAATGAGACCGTGTGGCACATCAATCCCACGGGCGTGTTCGAGATCGGCGGCCCGGATGGCGACTCGGGCCTGACCGGCCGCAAGATCATCGTCGACACCTATGGGGGCGCGGCTCCGCACGGTGGCGGCGCCTTCTCCGGCAAGGATCCGACCAAGGTCGACCGATCGGCGGCCTATGCCTGCCGCTATCTGGCCAAGAATGTCGTGGCGGCGGGCCTCGCCGACCGCTGCACCCTGCAGCTCAGCTATGCCATCGGCGTGGCCAAGCCCCAGTCGATCCACGTCGACCTGCACGGCACGGGCAAGATTTCCGAAGCGGTGCTGGAAGAGAAGTTGCTGGGCCTGATTGGCGGCGGCACGCCGCGCGCCATCCGCGAGCATCTGGGCCTCAACAAACCGATCTACGCCCGCACCGCTGCCTATGGCCATTTCGGCCGCGAACCGGAGGCGGACGGGGGCTTCTCGTGGGAGAAGACCGATCTGGTCGATCCGCTGAAGGCCATGGCCTGACCGAACGGCCGACGGCCCTTTTCCCTGCAGCGCCGGGCGTCTAAGGAGCGGTCATGTCCGACCCCTCTCCCCACGGCCCGATCCGCAGCTTTGGTCGCATCAAGTCGCGAGCGCTGAAACCGCGTCAGGCGGCGCTGTTCGATACCCTGCTGCCGGCGGTGGCCCTGCCGGACCCGGAGGACGGTCCGTTGGACCCGGCCGCGCTCATGCCCGGGGCGAGACAGGTCTGGCTGGAGATCGGCTTTGGCGGGGGAGAGCATCTGGCGGGTCAGGCGGCGCGCCACCCTGACACCCTGATGATCGGCTGCGAGCCCTTCCTGAACGGGGTCGGCTCGGCCCTGCGCCATATCGAGGAGGGCGGGCTGAAGAATGTCCGCATTCACGCGGACGACGCGCGCGCGGTGCTGGCGGCCCTGCCGGACGCCTCGGTCGATCATGTGCTGATCCTGTTCCCCGATCCGTGGCCCAAGGCGCGCCACGCCAAACGGCGCCTGATCCAGACCGATGTGGCTGCGGAGCTGGCGCGCATCCTGAAGGAGGGCGGAAGGCTTCGCTTCGTCACCGACTGGAAGGCGTATGCCGACTGGGCGCTGGCGCGGTTTCTGGAAACCCCGGGCCTCCACTGGACGGCCGGGGCGGCTGACGACTGGCGTGTGGCCCCCGACGACCACATCCGGACGCGCTACGAGGACAAGCGTCTGGGCGACACCGCGCCGGTCTTTTTGCTCTTCGAGCGACGGGCCGCCGCAGCGGCCTGACGCTCGGCGAAGGCGTGGATGAAGGCGTATTGACTGTCCATCTCGGGCACGGTGCGGCCGCGCGCGGCCCCGACCTTGAGCACCGCCTCGTCGGGGTGAAGTCCGCCGGCCACCAGCAGGCAGCAGGCCAGGGTCGGCGCCCGGCCCAGGCCGGCGTTGCAGTGGATGACCATCCGGTCCCCCGCCTCCAGCCGTTTCCGCAATCGTTTCACCAGCCGGTCAAAGGCCGGAACATCCGGGGGGATGTCGTGGTCGGGCACAGGCAGATTGTCGAAGGCGACGCCGTGCGCCTGGCAGATCTCGGCCTCGCGGACGATGTCCAGCCGCTCGACCTCCTCGGGCTCCAGCAAGGTCACGACCCGGTCGACATAGCCCAGATTGGCGACCAGTACGGCCTCCATCGCCTCGCCGCCCGGCGGCCGACGTGACACGCCGAGGCTGCCGGGCGTGTCCTGCGGTATCCAGTGTATTTCCATGAGGATGGCCTCTAGGCGAGGAAACGGGGCTTGCAAAGCCCGATCCCCGCAAGGGGGCTGACAAGCCGGTCCGGGGGCGCTATACGGCGGGCCACATCGTTAGACCGGCGTCAAACGGCGTCGTGATCAAGCGGCGGCCCTGAGACGGTCGGCCGCTTTTTTATTGGAGTACGTCCCGCGTGCGCGCCAGGACCGCCGAAGACCGCACCCTGATCGAGATGATCGACCCCGTCGCCGAAGCACTCGGCCTGGCGGTGGTGCGGGTGCGGCTGATGGGCGGCACCCTGCGCCGTCGTCTGCAGGTCATGGCCGAACGTCCCGCCGACAACGACATTTCGGTCGAGGAATGCGCCCGGCTGAGCCGCGCCATCTCGGAGGTGTTCGACGCCGCTGATCCGATCGCCGGGGAGTATCTTCTGGAAGTCTCCTCGCCCGGCATCGACCGGCCGCTGACCCGGCTGTTCGATTTCGACCTGTTCGAGGGCTATGAGGCCCGGCTGGAAACCGATCGCATGATCGAGGGCCGCAAACGCTTCAAGGGCACCGTCGCCGGCACCGAGGACAACAACGTCTGTATCGACCTCGACGGCGAAACCGACACCGCCCTCATTCCCTTCGACTGGCTGATCGACGCCAAGCTGGTCCTGACCGATGAACTGATGAAGGCGGGGGCCGAGAAACGCGCCGCCCGCAATGCTTCTGACACCGACACCAACTCTACCGACTCCGAGGACTGACCCATGGCCGTGACCGGCGTTTCCGCAAACCGACTAGAACTGCTCCAGATCGCCAATGCGGTGGCGCAGGAGAAGAACATCGACCGGGAGATCGTCATCGAGGCGATCGAAGAAGCCATCCAGAAGGGGGCCAAGTCCCGCTATGGCGCCCATCACGACATCCGCGCCGCCCTCGACCCCAAGACCGGTGAGCTGGCCCTGACGCGTCACGTCACCATCGTCGAGGACGACTGGCAGCCCGAGGACGAGCTGGAAGAATTCAATGACTCGGCCATGGTGCGCCTCAAGGATGCGCTGAAGCGCGATCCCGAGGCCGTCGTCGGCAAGGAATATGTCGAGGAGCTGCCGCCGTTCGAATTCGGTCGCGTCCAGACCCAGATGGCCCGTCAGGTCGTCACCGGAAAGGTCCGCGAGGCCGAGCGCGCCAACCAGTACGAAGAGTTCAAGGA
>CAXICH010000201.1:0-4470 GCA_964022245.1 uncultured Alphaproteobacteria bacterium | reverse complement strand
TCGGTCAGCTCGCGCAGATATTTCATCTCCAGACCCAGGGCGACCAGCGGGTGCATGATCTCGGGAAGCGGCGCCTCGCCCGAGGTGGCCTGCACCTCGAGCGCGGCCTCGAGGATCGCCCGCACCTGCATCTCGTAGATTTCGGGATAGGCCACGCCCAGCCGGCACCCGCGGTGGCCCAGCATCGGGTTGGTCTCGTGCAACTCCCTGGCGCGCCGCTTCAGCTTGGCGGCATCCAGCCCCTGGGTTGCGGCGAGGGCATCGATCTCGGCGTCGCTGTGCGGGATGAACTCGTGCAGCGGCGGGTCCAGCAGGCGGATGGTGACCGGCAGACCCGCCATGATCTGGAACAGTTCGACAAAGTCCGACTTCTGGAACGGGGCGATCTTCGCCAGCGCCGCGCGACGCCCAGCCTCGTCATCCGCCAGGATCATCTCGCGCACGGCCGCGATGCGGGCGTCGTCGAAGAACATATGCTCGGTCCGGCACAGGCCGATGCCCTCGGCGCCAAAGCCGCGCGCGGTCTTCGCGTCCAGCGGCGTCTCGGCGTTGGCCCGCACGCGCAGGCGGCGCACCTTGTCGGCCCAGGCCATCAGCGTCTGGAAGTCCCCGGTCAGCTCGGGCTCGATCATCGGCACAGCGCCGTCCAGAACTTCGCCCTTCGAGCCGTCGATGGTGATGATGTCCCCGGCCTTGAAGGTCCGGCCCCGCGCGGTGAAGGTCCCGGCCCTTTCGTCGATGTGGATTTCGCCGGCACCCGAGACGCAGGGACGCCCCATGCCGCGCGCCACCACCGCCGCGTGGCTGGTCATGCCGCCGCGCGCCGTGACGATGCCGCGCGCCGCATGCATGCCGTGGATGTCCTCGGGCGAGGTCTCCTCGCGCACGAGAATCACCGCGTCGCCCAGCTGGCCCATCCGCTCGGCCTCGTCGGAATTGAACACGACCTTGCCGGTCGCCGCGCCCGGGCTGGCGGGCAGGCCTGCCGCCACCACATGGCGCTCGGCCTTCGGGTCCAGGGTCGGGTGCAGCAGCTGGTCCAGCGCCGAGGGCTCGACGCGGCTGACCGCCTCCTCCTCGGTGATCACGCCTTCGGAGGCCAGATCGACTGCAATCTTCAGCGCCGACTTGGCCGTGCGCTTGCCGTTGCGGGTCTGCAGCATCCACAGCCGGCCCTGCTCGACCGTGAATTCGATGTCCTGCATGTCGCGATAGTGGCTCTCCAGCCGGCCGACGACGTCGACGAACTGGTGGAACACCTCGGGCATGGCCTCTTCCATCGAGGGGGCGGTCTCGCCCATCTCCTCACGGCCGGCCTTCGTCAGCGACTGCGGTGTCCGGATGCCGGCCACCACATCCTCGCCCTGGGCATTGATCAGGAACTCGCCATACAGCCGCGCCTCACCGGTCGAGGGGTTGCGGGTGAACGCCACCCCGGTCGCCGAGGTCTGGCCCATATTGCCGAACACCATCGACTGGATGTTGACCGCCGTGCCCCAGCTTTCGGGGATGTCGTGCATGCGGCGATAGAATTTCGCCCGGTCGTTCATCCAGCTGTCGAACACGGCGCCGATCGCGCCCCACAGCTGGTCGTGCGGATCTTGCGGGAAGGGCTGGCCCAGCCGGTCCTCGACCACGGCCAGATAGTCGGCGATCACCGCCTGCCAGTGGTCGGCCTCAAGGTCCGTGTCGATGGTGACGCCCAGACGATCCTTGTGGTCGTCCAGCACCTCCTCGAAGTCGTCGTGGCTGAGGCCGAGGACGACGTTGGAATACATGGTGATGAAGCGGCGATAGCTGTCCAGCGCGAACCGCCGATCTCCCGACAGGGCCGCCAGACCCTCGACCGTCTGGTCGTTCAGGCCCAGGTTCAGCACCGTGTCCATCATGCCGGGCATCGACGCCCGCGCGCCAGACCGCACCGAGACCAGCAGCGGATTCTTCACATCGCCAAAGGTCTTGCCGGTGATCTGCTCGACCTTCTCCAGACCGGCCTTCACCTGATCGGCCAGGGCGTGGGGATAGGACTGCCCGTTCGAGAAATAGTGGACACAGGCCTCGGTCGTGATGGTGAAGCCCGGCGGCACGGGCAGGCCCAGCGACGACATCTCGGCCAGATTGGCCCCCTTGCCGCCCAGCAGGTTCTTCATCGACGACTCACCGTCCGCCGAACCCCCGCCAAAGCCATACACCCACTGAGTCATCGTGCCCGTCCTCGCCTCACTGCTCCGGTTCTGACTAGCGCGCCCCACCCGCGAAGGCGAGGCCGCAGCCGTAACAATCCGTGAGCGCGTGTGACGTTGCGAGTACCCTTCTCCCCTCGGGGGAGAAGGTGTCAGGCTACGCCTGACGGATGAGGGGGACGTTTCCCCATCTGCTCCGCCAGTCGCCGGATCGCTGCGATCAGCGTGTTCGGATTGCTCAGGAAGGCCTCATTGCCGATGCGGTTGATTTCAAAGCCCGCCGCCCGCAGCCGCTCGTCGCGCGCGGCGTCTTCGGCTTCCCGCAGGCGATGCACACCCCCGTCCAGCTCGATGACCAGCTTCAACTCCGCGCAGTAGAAGTCGACCGTCAGTCCAGCGAGTGGCGCCTGTCTCCGGAACTTCAACCCGTCCAGCTTGCGATCCCGCACCATCTGCCAGAAGCGCGTCTCGGCCAGCGACATATCTGCTCTCAGACGTCGCGCCCGGCGGGTTTTGTCCGGTGACTGATGCATCGTCCCTCCCCTTCTCCCCCCGGGGGAGAAGGTGTCGGCTGGAAGCCGACGGATGAGGGGGACGTTAGCGGGAAATAGGCGACCGGACGAGTCGGGCTCGACCACCCCCTCATCCGTCTCGCTCCGCGAGCCACCTTCTCCCCCAAGGGGAGAAGGACCTAGCCCCCCACCTTACCGAAGTCGGCGACGCGGCCCATCACGGTGCGGACCTGACCCAGCAGCTTCAGGCGGTTGTCGCGCTCGGCGGGGACGTCGGCGTTGACCATCACGGCGGTGAAGAAGGCATCGACCGGCGCGCGCAGGGCGGCCAGTGCGGTCATGCCGGCGGCAAAGTCCTCGGTGGCCAGCGCCGCGTCGACCTCGGTCCCGGCCTTCGCCACGGCGACGATCAGAGCGGTCTCCTCGGACGGCGCACCATCCAGCGCAACGGGTTCGCCCTCGGGCAGGTCGCCCTTCTTGGCCTCGGCCCGCAGGATGTTCGACGCCCGCTTGTAGCCGGCAAGCAGGTTCGCCCCGTCCTCGGTCTCGAGGAAGGCCCCCAGCGCCTCGACCCGCCGCACGATGCGCACCAGATCGTCATCACCCAGCGCAAAGACGGCATCCACCAGATCGTGCCGCTGCCCCTGATCGCGAAGCAGAACCTTCAGACGGTCGGCCAAGAAGGCGAGGAGGGCCTCTACTGTCTCTCGCGGCATTGGCAGGTCGCCGGCGCCATGAACCGATTGGAAGCCCACCACCCACTCGCCGAGCAGGTTCTCGGCAGCAGCGATTCCAGAAGTCGAGATGCCGCCGTCTTTGAATTTCTCTAGAACGTCGAGGCTCTTGCTAACATTCGTGAAGCCGAAGAGGGCCTGCAGCACGAGCGGCCGGAGAGGTGCTCTGCTGCCCGTTTCAAGCACCAGCCGGATCACGCCCAGCGCCGCGCGTCTCAGCGCAAACGGATCCTTCGAGCCCGTGGGCTTTTCGTCGATGGCGAAGAAGCCGACCAGGGTATCCAGCTTGTCGGCCAGGGCCACGGCCACGGTCAGCGGCGCGGTCGGAACAGCGTCATTCGGCCCCTGCGGCTTGTAATGGTCGCGGACGGCGTCGGCGATGGCGTCGCCATGGTCAGCCCGGGCGTAATAGCCGCCCATGATCCCCTGCAGTTCGGGGAATTCACCGACCATGCCAGAGGCCAGATCGCCCTTGGCGAGGCGGGCGGCCTGTTCGGCCTGATCGGCGTCGGCGCCCACCAGCGGGGCGATCTCGCGGGCGAGGGCTGCGATGCGGTCAACACGGTCCGCCATCGTCCCGAGTTTGGCGTGGAAGGTCACGCCCTCCAGCTTCTCCAGCCAGACGTCAAAGCCGACCTTTCGGTCCTCATCCCAGAAGAAGCGGGCGTCGTTCAGGCGGGCGGACAGCACGCGGCTGTTGCCGGCGGCCAGCGCCGTGCCGCCGTCCGTCGCCTCGACATTGGCGACCACGACGAAGTTGGGAGCCAGCCCGCCCGTCTTCGGATCGCGCACCGCGAAATACTTCTGGTGCACCTTCATTGACAGGCGGATGACCTCGGGCGGCAGGTCGAGGAACTGCGGGTCCATGGCACCCAGGATCGGCGTCGGCCATTCGGCCAGCCCGGCAACCTCATCCAGCAGGCCGTCGTCGTCGACCAGTTCCAGCCCCTCGGCGTGACAGACGGCCCGCGCCGCCTCCAGAATCTTCAGCCGCCGGTCGGTGGCGTCCAGCAGCACATGCTCGCGCTCCAGCTTCGCGCG
>CAXICH010000200.1:0-4559 GCA_964022245.1 uncultured Alphaproteobacteria bacterium | reverse complement strand
CTGACCTATCCGGTCGACTACTGGGACTATACCGGCTGGACCGACACCCTGGCCCAGCCCGAGTTTTCCGCCCGCCAGCAGGAATACCGGCAGGCCCTGCGTCTGCGCGCCGTGGCCACGCCACAAGTGATTCTGGACGGCTACCGCACCGTGGCCCCGCGGGACGAGGACACCTTGGGGCTCGCGGTCGATGAGGAATCCGCGCGCGACCTGTGGAGCCCCGAGATCGAGTTTCGCGCGAGCGGTGACCGGGTTGGCATCGGCTCGGGCCGCGTGGTCGCTGAGGGGGCCGAGGTTCTGGCAGTGATCTTCCGTCCCGGACCCGTTCTGGTGCGGGTCGAAAGCGGCGACAATCGCGGCCGGGTGGTTCGCCACACCAATGTCGTGCAGTCCATCCAGCCGATTGGTGAATGGACCGGCCGGGCGATTCTGTTGCCCCTGCCGCAGGACATGGAAGCAGGCGACCGCGTCGCGGTCCTGATCCAGTCGCGCGACGATCGTCATATTCTGGGTGCCGCCGTTCGCTGACCGGCGAAGGTCCTTTGCGGTCGCTATCACATTCAGTCAGTATCCGATCGGCCGGGGGGCAGGCAGGCTGCCGCACGCGCAGTCTGGCGCGAGGCACGGGGAAATCGCATGAGGCAGGTCGCACAGCGGACAGGAACGGGGCGGGTCTGGAGCGCGGGCGTCAGCATGGTTGCGGCCCTGCTGGTCATGGCCTGCGCCGGTCTCGGGCGCGCCCAGGATCCTGAAGCCGGCGCCCTGCCCCCCGAGGCTGCCGGGATCTCGCAACTGGTCACCGCCGCCGGTCTGGCCGACTGGGGCCGGACGCACGAAGACCCCGGCGCCCTGATCATGGCGGCGCGCATCGTCGGCGAGGTGCCTCTGCGCCATCAGGGCGATCAGCCGCCCGTTCTGACGTTCGAGGGCCTGCTGGCCGAGGCGGAGACCATGGCCGCGGGGCATCCGGCCTATCTGGCGGCGATCGAACAGGTGCGGGGTCAGGGTGTGCGGGGCGTGGTGTCCTCGCCCTTCGGCAATGGCCCCATCGCCACCGTCAAGGATGTGCGGGCGCGCGAAACCTTCGGCTTTGAGGTCGATGCCCGGGGCGGCGAAATCCTGCGGATCGCGGCGATCGGCGACGGCGACACCAATATCGATCTGGTCGTTCGGGACGCCGAAGGGCGACTGCTGTGCCAGGACGGGTTTGGCGATCACTATCCGGTCTGTACCCTGATGCCGCGTCTGAGCGGCAAGGTTCGGGTCAGCGTGGTCAACCGCGGCGAGATATGGACCAAGGTCCAGATTCTCAGCAACTGAGGACGACATGGGGGCAGGGGCAGAGCGCGGCATGAAGTTCGGGACGTGGGGGCTGGGCCTGCTGATCCTGCTGGGTCTGGCTCTTGCCGGCGGGGCGCTGGCGCGGGCTGGAGCCGGAGCAGGAGCCGGACAGGATCCCGATACGCCCGAGTCCCTGCGCGCCGAGGCCTTTGAGGCTGCCCAGTGGGCCATCGTCTCCGATGCCGCCGATGCCCTGGCCAAGGTCTCTGCCCGGTTTGCAGAGGGGGACGACGCGCTCGGCCAGCTGGCCGAGCAACGCGAGCGGCTGATCCAGCGCCGTGATGCCCTCGAGCGCGAGGTCGAGAGCCTTTATGCCCAGGACACCGAGGCCGCCCGCGAGCGTCGCCGCACCATGGGCCGCGCCTACGAACAGACGCTGGCGGAGCTGGCCGACGTCGACGCCCGGATCGAGGCAGAGTTTCCGGCCTTTGCCGAGCTGACCCGTCCCCGGGCCCTGACGGTGGCCGAGACCCAGGGATTGCTGAACGCGGACGAGGCCCTGCTGCTGGTGTTCGTCAATCCCGAGGCGACCTATGTCTGGGGCGTGACCTCGGACCGCATCGAATGGGCCAGGGCTGACGGTCTGGGCGAAGAGGCCCTGGCCTTGTCGGTGGCGAAACTGAGAGCATCCCTGACCACTGCCGGCACCCGGGCAGATCCGACGCTGGACCCGGCCCTGTTCGCCGGACGTCCGGTCCGCGCCTATGACCGGCGCGAGGCCCACCGCCTCTACAAGGCGCTGATCCAGCCCGTGGAGTCGGTGTTCGAGGGGCGGACCACCTTGATTACTGTGGTGAGTGGCCCGCTGACCACCCTGCCGCTGGCCGCCCTGGTGACCACCCCGCCGGTCGGTGAAGACACGGGCCCGGAGGCGCTGGTCACCACGGAATGGCTGATCGACCGCTACGCGCTGGCGACTCTGCCGTCGGTGTCCAGCCTCAAGGCCTTGCGCTGTCATCTGGCGACCGAAACGGAGCGGCACCCCGGCTGCCCGGCGCGCCTGACGCCGGCTCAGGTGGAGCCGGCTGCGGTTCCGGCGGATCGCCTGCCGCTGATCGCCTTCGGGGCCCCGGTCCTGACCGGTACGCCCGACCCTGCCGCTCGGGGCGCGCCCGACGCGGACGGCATTCTGGGACCGGGAAGCCTGGCGGATGTTGAAAAGTTGCGGGCGCTGCCCGACCTGCCGGGGGCCCGGGCCGAGCTTCTGGCGCTGGGCCGGATCTATCCGAAGGGCGTCGTCCGCAGCGGCGCGGCGGCGACCGAGACCGCCGTGCGTCAGACCGATACAGGCCTGCTGGCGCGAGCACGATTTGTAGTCTTTTCGACCCATGGCCTCATGGCCGGGGCCAGCTTTGCCGAGCCCGGACTGGTCATGACCCCGCCCGCCGAGGCCACCGCCGAGGACGACGGCTATCTGACGGCCTCCGAGGCCGCGCAGCTGCGGCTGAGCGCCGATTTCGTCGTGCTCTCGGCCTGTAATACCGCGGCATCCGACGGCCGGCCCGGGGGGCAGGGGCTCTCGGGCCTGGCGCGGGCCTTCTTCCACGCCGGAGCGCGGTCGCTGCTGGTGTCGCACTGGGAGGTCTCGGATCAGGCGACCACCGCCCTGATCACCGGCACCTTTGCCGGACTGGACCGGACCCCCGGCAACCGGGCGGTGGCGCTGCAGGAGGCCATGCGCGAGGTCCGCGCCGACCGGCGCTGGCAACATCCGGCCTATTGGGCGGCCTTCACCCTCGTGGGCACTCCCAGCTAGGCGCCTGCGTCAGGCCCCGGCCTTTTTGGCAAAGCTCCAGGCGGCATCCGACAGCGGCCCGACCTGGGCAGCCATGGTCCGGGCGTGACTGCTGGCGGCCGTGCCGTCCCGGACCCGTCCGGCGATGCCCTGACAGATGGCGGCCAGCCGGAACAGATTATAGGCGAACAGCCAGTCGAGATTCGCGGGCGGGGCGGTGCCGGTCTTGTCCGAATAGCGGGCCACCGTCTCCTCGACCGACGGAATCCCAAGGGCTTCAAGGTCGGCCCCGGCCAGACCGTTCCGCAGCGTCGCCGGAATCACCCAGGCGATCAGCAGATAGGAAAAGTCAGCCATAGGGTCGCCCAGCGTCGACAGCTCCCAGTCCAGCACGGCGCGGACCTCGGACCGATCGGGCGCGAGGATCATATTGTCGAGGCGGAAGTCGCCGTGCACGATCCGCGTCGGCCCGTCCGCGGGCAGGCTTTCGGGCAGGAAGGCGATCAGCCGGTCCATGGCCTCGATGGTGTCGATCTCGGACGCCTGGTACTGTTTGGTCCAGCGACCGACCTGACGGGCGAAATAGTTGCCGGGCCTGCCATAGTCCGACAGGCCGATGGTCTCCGGATCGAACCGGTGCAGGGCCGCCAGCGTGTCCGTCTGGGCCTCGTAGATGGCGCGACGTTCGGCCGGCGACAGGTCGGGCAGTTTCAGGTCCCAGAAGACCCGACCCTCGACCTTGTCCATCACATAGAACATGGAGCCGATAACCGCATCATCCGCACACAGAGCATAAGGCCTTGCCACAGGAAAGCCCTGCGCATGAAGGGCCGAAATGACGCGAAACTCGCGATCGACCGCATGGGCGCTGGGCAGCAGCACGCCGGGCGGCTTGCGGCGCAACACATAGGCCCGGCCGGGCGTGGTCAGTTCATAGGTCGGATTGGACTGTCCGCCCTTGAACTGGCGCAGGGTCAGCGGCCCTTCATAGCCGTCGACATGTTCGCTCAGCCAGGCGTCCAGCGTCGCCTCGTCCAGCGCATGCCGGGGATCCACCTCGCGCGTGCCGGAAAAGGCGGACTGGGGATCAAGGGCAACGTCGGTCATGGGCGGTCCGTCTGTGAAGGGGTCAGTTCGGCGGCGGCGGCGAGGGTGGCGCGGACGGCGGCCGCCCAGCCGGCGAGCAAGCGCGTCCGGGTGGCGGCGTCCATCCGGGGCGTCCAGACGGCGGGCGTTTCGGTGGGCGCAATGTCCAGCCGGTCAATCAATCCAACGCCCAAAGCGGCCAGCTTGGCGGCCCCCAGAGCGGTCATCTCCTGAAAGGCGGGCCGCTCGACCTCAACCTCACAGATGTCGGCGACGAACTGCATGGCCAGCGCATTGGCGGTCACCCCGCCGTCGACCTTCAGCCGCGCCAGACGCGGCGCCCCGTCGGCCGCCAGCGCATCCAGCAGGTCGCGGGTCTGATAGGCCAGACTTTCCA
>CAXICH010000199.1:0-4608 GCA_964022245.1 uncultured Alphaproteobacteria bacterium | reverse complement strand
TCGGCCACGAACCGCTTGATGCCGTCGATCATGATCAGCAGGAAGATGGCCATGGCCAACGGGGTCAGGATGTCCCGCAACCAGAACAGGGCCGCGCCCCCGGCCACCGCAGCCAGCATCACCAGCGCATTGCGCGCGACAGTCGAGGTGGGAACGGCCATGGCAGACTTCATGAGCCCGGTTGTCCGGGTTCCGGGCGTTCCCGTCAATCGCGGTCTGGTCTATGTCTGAAGACGAACATTGCGAGGGCAGGTCATGAGCGCGACAGACGGGCTGTTTCTGGGGTGGACCGAGGACGACGGTGAGGCCCATGCCCGTCACCTGCGGTTTGATCGCGCCAATCGCCACGGGGTCATCGCGGGCGCCACCGGCACCGGCAAGACCGTCACCCTGCAGATCCTGGCGCAGGGGTTTTCCGACGCCGGGGTGCCGGTCTTCTGCGCTGATGTGAAGGGCGACCTGTCGGGCATAGCGGTGGCTGGCACGCCCAATGACAAGCTGGTCGCCCGGGCCGAGGGCATGCAGCTGGCCCTGTCCCCGCGCGCCGCGCCGACGGTCTTCTGGGACCTGTATGGCGAGGCGGGCCACCCGGTCCGCACCACCGTCAGCGAGATCGGGCCGGTGCTGATGGCGCGCATGCTGGGCCTGAATGAGGTGCAGGAAGGGGTGCTGTCGGTCGTCTTCCACGTCGCCGACACCGAAGGCCTGCTGCTGCTCGATCTCGACGATCTGCGGGCCCTGCTGGTCCATGTGGGGGAGAATGCCGAGCGGATCGGGCGTGAGGTCGGCCATGTGGCCCCCGCCTCGATCGCGGCCATCCAGAGATCGCTGCTGCAGCTGGAACAGGAGGGCGGCAAGGCCTTCTTCGGCGAGCCGGCGTTGCGGCTCGAGGACCTGATCCGTACCAGTCTGGACGGGCGGGGCCAGGTCAATGTGCTGCACGCCGCCCGGCTGATGAACAGCCCGCGGCTGTATTCCGCCTTTCTGTTGTGGCTGCTGTCGGAGCTGTTCGAGCAGCTGCCCGAGATCGGCGATCCGGAAAAGCCGCGTCTGGTGTTCTTCTTCGACGAGGCCCACCTGCTGTTTGACGACACGCCGAAAGCCCTGGTCGACAAGGTGGAACAGGTGGTCCGCCTGATCCGGTCCAAGGGGGTGGGCGTCTATTTCGTCACCCAGAACCCGGCCGACATTCCCGACAGCGTGCTCAGCCAGCTGGGTAACCGCATCCAGCATGCGCTTCGGGCCTATACCCCGTCTGAGCAGAAGGGGCTGAGGGCGGCGTCCGACAGCTTCCGTCCCAATCCGGCCTTCGACACGACCGAGGCCATTCCGGCGCTGGGCGTGGGCGAAGCGGTGGTCTCGACCCTCGACGAAAAGGGCGCCCCCTCGATGGTTGCGCGCACGAAGATCCGGCCGCCGGACAGCCGGCTGGGACCCGCCACCGACACCGAGCGCGCCGCCGTCATGGCCGCGAGCCCCGTGCGCGGCGTCTATGACACCCCGGTCGACCGCGAGTCCGCCCATGAAATCCTGAGCGAGCGCCACGCCGAGGCCGATGCCGCCGAAGCCGAGGCCAGGGCCGCGGCGGACAAGGCCAGGGCCGACGCGCTGGCGGAGAAGGAGGCGGAGAAGGCCCGTCTCGCCCGCGAGAAGGAGCAGGCCCGGCTGGAGCGGGAGGCGGATCGCCGCGCCCGGGCCCGCGCGCCGGCCCGCCGCTCCACCCGGGAAACGCCGCTGGAAGCCGCGACCAAATCCGTCCTGCGAACCGCCGGCTCAACCCTCACCCGCGAAATCCTGCGCGGCGTGCTGGGCGGGATGCGGCGGCGGTGATTGAAGCCTTCGTCGAACGGCACACCCTCTTCTTTGTCTCCTTCCCTTTTGTGTGGATTGGAGCCGTCGTGACAGCCTCCGTTCTCATGCGTCGACAGCGCGGCAAGCGCATCTTTGCCACGAGTCCCGCCGGCTGCCTTTTCGAGGAAAATCGCACGTCCGGGCGTGAGCCGGGCGGCATCCGCGCTCTGGGCGGAGCCTCCAATGCGCTCAAGGTCTGCGTCACCCGCGACACGTTGTTCATCATGCCGTGCTTCCCGTTCTCCCTGATGTTCCTGCCCGAAATCTGGGGACTGGATCATGAGATCAAGCTGCGCCGGATACAGACTATCGAGGAGCGATCGGGACTCTTTGGCCGTTCACTGGTCGTGCACCTCGTCGATGACAGACGGGTCGAACTTCGACTCCGCGACCCCGACGGCTTCCGTCATGCCCTCCAGGCAGCGAGACAAACCTAGAAGCGCGGCACCAGCCGCCACATTCGGAGGGGATGGCGGACCGCTCCGGCTTCGGCACCGGCCATGTCGCCCCGGCCCATATAGAGGTCGGCTCGCACCGGACCGCGGATGGCCGAGCCGGTGTCGAGCGCCATGACCAGGCCGCGATAGCTGGCTCGGGCCCCGATCAGATTGCCACCGTCGGCCTCGATCCAGACCGGGTCGCCATAGGTCCAGTGAGCAGGGTCAACGGCGATGGCGCGGCGTGCCGGCAAGGGAATACCGGCCGCCCCGGCCGGATGACCGCCGTCGTCCGGGTCCATGCGAAAGAAGATGTAGCGCGGATTGAGCGCCATGACCGCCCGGGCCTCGGGGCCCCGGTGGTCGGCCAGCCAACCCCGGATGGCATCCCCCGAGGTGCCGTTGGGCGGCAGCAGGCCCTGATCCGCCATGGGCCGAGCGATTCCGACGAAGGGATGGCCATTGTCGGCGGCATAGGCGGCGCGGGTGCGGCTGCCGTCGGCAAAGGTCAGATAGCCCGAGCCCTGGATCTGCAGGAAAAACAGGTCCTCGGCCCGCATCCAGCCGAGTATCTCATAGGAGGACGCATTGGCCTCGATGGTCGCCCGATCGCCCAGTCGGTCGCCCCGCTGCCATCCCGCAGGCCGGGCCAGCACCGGCGCGTCATGGTCGGCATCGGGGGCCCGGCGCGCCTCATACTCCGGCGCGAAATAGCTGGTCAGCAGGGCGCGCGACGGGTCCGGGGCGGCGGCCTCGACCGCGACGAACCGCGTTTCCAGAAAGGCCCGCGCCTCGCTGGGCGTGGGATTTCCGGCAATCATCGCGCGGGCCTCGGCGCAGATGGCCTGCGACGTCGGCTCGCGCCGGGCGCTGCAGCCCGCCGCATAGGCTGTCAGGGCGGTCAGGTGATCTTCCTGATCCCAGCCGGGCAGGGCCGTGAGCGCCATCGCGCCGACCGTCGGCGGGGCCGGGGTCGGGCGTTCGAGCCGGGTGACGGGCGGCAGGGGCAGGGACGGCGGCGCCGGCTCCGGCGCACCCGCACAGGCAGACACGAAGGCGGCCAGCAGCAGGGCCGCAACCGCTCCTGCCCGACCGGCGGTCGCCGTCATGCGGTGGCGGGCTCCACCCGGGCCAGTACCCAGTTAGGATCGCTGGCGTTCAGCGGGCGCTCGAAGGTCCACAATTCGGCGGTGCGGCGCTCCTCGACGCGCGGCTCTGCGTCGCCGGCGCTGATGGTCTGCTTCAGTTCCGACAGGAAGCGCACCTTGGCCACAGCCTTTTCGCCCTCGACCGTGGCCAGTTCGAGATCGGCGCGTGGAACATGCGGAAATTCGACCCGCTCCTGCTCGCCGCGAGCCTCGCGATCGGCCATGCCGGCCTCGAACGAGGTCATGACCACCGGGGTCAGGAGCGGCTTCAGGGCCTCGCGGTCACCCTCGGCATAACCCCGGACGATGGTTTCATGAGCCTGACGGGCCCCGTCGAGGAACCGGTGGGGGTCAAAGGCCGGGTCGCGGGCCTTCAGACCGGCGATGGCGGCCAGGGTTGCGGGATCGAGGACGGTTCCCGTCGCCGCCGGTCCCCCCTGGGGCGCATCGGCCGCTTCGGGCGCGCCCTTCGGCTTCGCGCGGGCATCCTCTTCCGGCTGCCGGCCGACCTTCTTGCCCAGCACATTGTACAGCTGGAACAGCACCACGGCCGCGATCACGGCAAACAGGATGATCTGGAATTGAAGGTTCACGACGGGTCCGGGTCTGGCGCCGCCGGAGGCGCGGCGCTTGATCCTGAGGATTAGGGATTGCCGGGGCCCCATGCAAGGCGGGCCGCCCGTCCACCCGGCCCGACGGACCCTCGGCGGGTGCGTGACATTGCCGCCCCGCGCCCGCCATGCTAGTCGCCCCGCCTTCAAGCCACGGCTGTGGCCTGAGCTCCCATCGATCCAGGAAGACCTGTCCGCGCATGACCGATTCCACGCCTCCCGCCCCCAACGGCGACACCCCGAACGGCTCGACCGAAACGCCGGTGCAGCCGGGACAACCCGCCCTGCCGGGTTTTCGCATCATGGCCCAGTATGTGCGTGACTTCTCGTTCGAGAACCCGCGCGCGCCGGAGAGCCTGAAGATCGAGGGCCGCCCCAATATCGATCTCGGCGTCGAGATGAATGCCCAGGGACGTCAGGACGGCCTGTTCGAGGTGGACCTGAAGCTGTCGGTCAAGGCGACCAGCGAGGGCAAGCCGGTCTTTCAGGTCGAACTGGTCTATGGCGGCCTGTTCCAGCTGATGAATGTCGCCGAGAAGGACATCGAGCCGCTGCTGCTGA
>CAXICH010000198.1:0-4610 GCA_964022245.1 uncultured Alphaproteobacteria bacterium | reverse complement strand
ATCTCGGCCATCACCGAGGGGATGAAGGGCGCCACCGCCGTGGTCGAGGCCGACGGGCGCCTCGCCGGGATTGTGACCGATGGCGATGTGCGCCGCGCCTTTGGCCGGGAGCCCGCCTCGTTGAAGGATCTGACGGCCGGCGACCTGATGAGCGCCAGCCCGAAACAGGTGTCGCCCGACGCCCGGATGAGCGACGCGGTCGACATCCTGACCCAGAATCGCATTTCGACCCTGCTGGTGGTCGAAGACGACCGACCCGTGGCGATTATCCACCTCGCCGAACTGATGCAGGCGGGCTACGTCTCCTGACATGACCCGTGTTTGTATCGACGGCTTCAACATCGGCATGGCCAAGGGCACAGGTATCGCCACCTATGGGCGCAACCTGCTTCGCAACCTGAATGACGCCGGACTGGACACCCAGGTCCTGTATGGCCCCAACGCCTCCATCAACAAGAAGCGGGCAATCCTGAACGAGATCGCCCTGATCGACGCCCATTCGCCCCGCGACCGACCGGTGCAGCGGAAAATCGAGACGATGACGGCGCGGCTGGGCAAGACGGCGACAGGCATTGCGCCCAGCGACACGGTTATCTGGCCGGCGCGCGGCGGCGGGCGTCCTGCGGCCTCGGCCTACTGGAGTTCGCCGCGGCTGTTCTCGACCGCCAACCGGGCCTTTGCCGCAGACCGGGTGTTCACGCCCCTGAGCTTTCGCTCGCACGAGACCGTGGCACGGCCGGATGTCATGCACTGGACCACCGCCCTTCCCTGTCAGGCGCGGGGCGTACCCAATGTCTATACGATCCACGACCTGATCCCGCTGCGCCTGCCGCATACGACACTGGACAACAAGCGGGCCTTCCTGGGCCTGTGTCGTCAGATCGCTAGAAAGGCCGACCACATCGCCGTGGTGTCCGAGGCGACAAAGCGCGATGTCATGGATATTCTGGGCGTCGGGGAAGACCGGGTCAGCGTCACCTTCCAGTCGGTCGGCATACCGCCGCGGCTTCTGGCCAAGTCGGATGAGGCCGTGGCAGCGGAGCTGGCCAGCGTCCATCAACTGGTGTGGAAAGGCTACTACCTCTATTTCGGGGCTATCGAACCCAAGAAGAATCTTGGCCGGATCGTCGAGGCCTATCTGACCTCGGGCTCGACGCGGCCTCTGGTCGTCGTCGGCGGGCGCGCCTGGCTGGACGAGGACGAAACCGCCCTGATGCACCAGGTCCGCCGGACCAAGGAGGCGCGCAAGAAACGCATCCGCCTGTATGACTTCCTGCCCTTCTCGCTGCTGGTCGACCTGATCCGGGGGGCACGCGGCACCGTGTTCCCGTCGATCTATGAGGGCTTCGGCCTTCCCGTGCTGGAGTCGATGGCGCTGGGCACGCCGGTCGTCACCTCGACCGCCGCCTCCCTGCCCGAAGTGGCGGGTAATGCCGCCCTGATGGCCGACCCCTATGATACAGCGGCCATTTCGGCGCAGATCCGGGCGTTGGACGCCGACGACGATCTGGCCGCCGATCTGTCCGTGCGCGGCCGTATACAGGCACAAAAATTCAGCCCCGAGGCCTATCAGGCGCGCCTGACCGCGCTGTACGCCCGGGTGACCTGAAGGGATGGTGCGCACCGTCCTGTTCGATGCCGGGCGCCTGCTGCAGCGCAGCGGGCGCACGACACCCACGGGCGTGGACCGGGTCTGCCTGGCCTATGCGGAATGGCTGAGGGGGCACCCCGATGTTCGCTTTGTCCCGGTTCGAAGCCGGGGCGATCACCTGACGGCCTTGGACCGGAAATGGTTCGGGGACCTTGCGGCCTCCCTCCGGGAACGCTGGACCGGAAATGGCGTGGAAGAGACGGAGCGGGTGCTGACCGATCTGCTGGCCCGCCCCCGCGGCGCTCGCTCCCTGTCCGGGCCCATCAGCCGCGAACGCGAGCCCCGGCGGCAGGCGATGACCCGACTGTTGATGTCCCGCGCCATGCCAGAGGTCAGCCGCGGCACCCTGTATGTCAATGTCGGCCACAGCGGCCTGACCCGTCCGCGGCTGCTGGCGCGACTGGCAGAGAACGGTGCGCGGTCGGTGCTGATGGTGCATGACCTGATCCCGATCACCCACCCGGAATACTGTCGGCCCGGTGAGGGGGCGCGGCATCGCACGCGCATGCGGCTGGCGCTGAAACAGGGCTCGGTGCTGGTGGTGAACTCCGAAACGACGGCGCGAGTCCTCAAGACCTTTGCCGAGCGCGAAGAGCTGGCGACGCCGACCGTCGTGGTCGCCCATCTGGGGCTGGAGCCGCCGTTCGCCGAGCCCGGCTGGCGGCCCGCCGAGCGCCCCTATTTCGTCCATGTCGGGACGGTCGAGGCACGCAAGAACCTGACCTTCCTTCTGACCCTTTGGCGACGTCTGGAAGAGATGAGGGGCGGTGAAACGCCGGCTCTGGTCCTGATCGGGCGTAACGGCTGGGAAAACGAGTCCGTCATGGATCATCTGGAGCGGTCCCCCCCGCTGCAGGGACTGGTGCATCAGGCGTCGGAACTGCCGGACGCGGCCCTGTCGCGCCTGATGAGGGCATCCCGGGGGGTCGTGGCCCCCTCGGCGGTCGAGGGGTTCGACCTGCCCGCGGTGGAGGCCATGGCCATGGGCGTGCCGCTGATCGCTTCGGACATCGCCGCGCACCGCGAACTGGTGCCCAAGGCCAGATTGATCGACCCGCTGGACGGCCCCGGCTGGCTGAAGGCCCTGGATCGCGCCGCACGCGGCGATGTGCAGCCACCGCCCTACAAGCCGCCCGGCTGGAACACCCATTTCCAGATCGTGGCAGAGGCGCTGGGGATGAAGCCCGGCATCTGACGATCCGCGGGCCAGGCTGCGACTGGCGCGCCCCGGGAAAGGCCGGTAAGTCAGGATCATGATGTATCGCCTCGTCCCGACAGCCCTGATGTCATGCCTGATGCTGGCGGCCTGCTCTACCTTGCCGGTCGAGGGCCCGTCGGCGCGCGATGTGAGCGGACAGGCCGCTGGCCAGACCTATGCCCTTGTCGAACTGGACGCGGGCGTCAGCCAGGTGCTGCGGGCCGTGCCGATCGAGGCGACCGCTTCGCTGGCCGGGGCTGAAAGCACCGCGCCGCTGGACCGGATCGGGGTCGGCGATACGCTGTCGGTCTCGATCTATGAACCGAGCGGGGCCCTGTTCGGGGCGCGCGGCGGGGGCGGCACGGTGCAGGGCGCCAGCCAGACCCTGCCGCCGGCCGTGGTCGCCGACAGCGGTACGATCCAGATTCCCTTTGCCGGAGCCGTTTCCGTCGATGGCCTGACCGCCGCCGAGGCCGGGGCCGCTGTGCGCCGCGCCCTGATCGGCCGGGTCGGCAATCCGCAGGTCACGGTCGCGCGCGCCGACGCCCCCTCGACCGGGGTGACGGTGCTGGGCGAGGTGCGCGCGCCGGGGCGTGTGCCCCTGTCGGTCAGCCGCGACCGCCTGCTGGATGTGATCGCCGCCAGCGGCGGGCCGTCGCGCAGTCCTGAGGAGATCGAGGTGGTCGTCAGCCGCGGCCAGACAACCTGGCGCGCGCCCTATACGGCCGTCACCACCCGCTTCGAGCAGAATGTGCGGCTGGCCCCGGGCGACCGGGTCAGTCTGGAGTATCAGCCGCGTCGTTACAGCGTCATGGGCGCATTGGGGGCCGTGTCGCAGGCCGAGATGGGGCCAGGACCTCTGACGCTGGCGGCGGCACTGGCCCGCGCCGGGGGGCCCAACCCGAATACTGCCGATGCCCGGTCCGTGCTGGTGTTCCGGTTCGAGAGCCCGGTCGCCGCCCGGGCGCTGGGCCTGACGCAACCGCCCAGCCCGCGCGGGGTCCCGGTCGTCTACCGCCTCGACCTGTCGGGGCCCTCCGGGATGTTCGTCGCCTCGGACTTCGAGATCCGACCGGATGATCTGGTGTTTGTGCCGCGCGCGGGATCGACCGAGCTGCGCGAGTTCTTCGAACTGGTCCAGAGCGTGACGCGGGTGGTCTATGACGTCTCGGTCACCAGCGCCCTCAACCTTGACTGACAGTTCCCCGGCCGCGCGGCTGGCGGCGCTGAGAGCGTCGGCGCTGGCGGTTTATCGGGCGCACGATCTGCCGGTAAAGCCGGGCTTCTACCGCAGGGGACCGAGGGCCAGACGCTGGAGCCGGCTGGCCGGAGAGCTCGATGTGGCGGCGCGCTGGGACCTGATCCGGGCCCATCCGCCGGACGGTGGCTGGCGCTATCTGGACCGGGACCGGCTGGGCGAGGCGCATGAGACCGCCGAGGTACGCGAGGCCTCTCGGGTGCTGGTGGCCTGTACGCGGCTGGAGACGGCGCTGGCCGGAGCCGAGGACGGGCTGGTGGCGCTGATCGATCTGGCCCTGTCGCTGCCCGCCGTCGCGCCTAGGGGGTGACCTCGGCAGCGGTCATGGCGAAAGCGCGCAGTTCGGCCATGCCGGTGCCCTTTTCCGACGACGTCAGGGCCACGTGCGGATAGGCGGCAGGGCGTTTGGCGATGGCCTTGAGGGTTTCGGCGACCCGCTTTTCGCCCTCGCCCGACTTCAGCTTGTCGGCCTTGGTCAGCACGATCTGATAGCTGACGGCGGC
>CAXICH010000197.1:0-4620 GCA_964022245.1 uncultured Alphaproteobacteria bacterium | reverse complement strand
TCCCTTTGCCGAAGGTGTCATCGTGGGCGCCCTGACCCGCAACTCGATGGCCGCTCGCCAGGGATTCCGCCGGGGCGACATCATCGTCTCGGTCGGCGGCCGGACCGTGACCTCCGTTCAGCAGCTGGCCAGCCTGCAGCGGGGGTCGCAGATCATCATTGAGCGTGGAGGTCAGCGTCTGAACGGCACCATGCGCTGACGCCGCTTCAGCCCTTGATGGGGGCGCCGATCGACCAGCAGTGGCCGAACGGATCCATCAGCCGCCCGTAGCGGTCGCCCCAGAACTGGTCGGCCAGCGGCATGACCGGGATGCCGCCCGCGACGATGGCGCGGTTCCACCATTCGTCGGCGTCATCGACCTGCAGGTGCAGGGTCAAACCCTCGGGTTTGATGTCCGGCGTCTGGCCGTATTCCGGGAATTCGTCCGACAGGAAGATCAGGCTGTCATTGATCTTCAGCCGGCTGTGCATCAGCCGCTCGCCGTCTTCCGCCAGGTTTCGGAACAGCTCCTCGGCCCCGAAGGCGGCACGATAGAATTCCACGGCCGCCTGGCCGCCCCGCGACGGGATGGTCAGATAAGGGATCAGTCCGACCGGGGTCGGGGGAGCAGTGTCGGCCATAAGATGTCCTTTGTCGGCAGGGCGTCCGGTCCCTACATACGCGCATGAGCGATCTTTTCGAAGCCTCGGGCATCCATCCCCCTGACGCGCCGCTGGCCGACCGCCTGCGGCCGACGACACTGGATCAGGTGGTCGGGCAGGATCACCTGCTGGGCGACGGGGGACCGATCCGCCGCATGGTCGAGGGCGGTCGGCTGGGCTCGATGATCCTGTGGGGGCCACCGGGAACCGGCAAGACCACCATCGCGCGGCTTCTGGCCCGGGCGGCGGGGTATGAGTACCAGCAGATCTCGGCCGTCTTCTCCGGCGTGGCCGATCTGAAAAAGGCCTTCGAGGCCGCCCGCATGCGGCGGGCCGCCGGTCAATCGACCCTGCTGTTCGTCGACGAGATTCACCGCTTCAACCGCGCGCAGCAGGACGGCTTCCTGCCGTTCGTGGAGGAGGGGGTCGTCACCCTGGTCGGGGCCACAACCGAGAACCCGTCGTTCGAGCTGAACGGGGCGCTGCTGTCGCGGTCGCAGGTGTTCGTGCTGAAGCGGCTGGACGATGAGGCATTGGATCAACTGTTGACTCGGGCCGAGGCACATGAGGGGAAGACCCTGCCGCTGACGCCGGAAGCCCGTCAGGCCCTGCTGGCTCTGGCCGATGGCGACGGGCGCTATCTGCTGACCATGTCCGAGGTGCTGTTCGGCCTGCCGGGCGAGGTGCCTCTGGATGTCCAGGGTCTGGCGGGTACCCTGCAGAAGCGCGCCCCCGCCTACGACAAGAGTCGAGAAGAACACTATAACCTCATATCTGCACTGCATAAATCCGTACGGGGTTCTGACCCGGATGCTGCCCTGTACTGGCTGGCGCGGATGCTGAACGGGGGCGAGGATCCGCTGTATCTGGCGCGCCGTATCGTGCGGATGGCGGTCGAGGACATCGGCGAGGCCGACCCGCTGTCGCTGCTGGTCGCCAATGCGGCCAAGGATACCTACGACTTCCTCGGCAGCCCCGAGGGCGAGCTGGCCCTGGCGCAGGCGGTCGTTCACCTGTCGACCGCGCCCAAGTCGGTCGGAGTCTATGAGGCCTACAAGGCCGCGGCGAAGGCGGCGCGCGAGACCGGCAGTCTTATGCCTCCCGCCCATATTCGCAACGCCCCGACCCAGCTGATGAAGTCGCTGGGTTACGGCAAGGGCTATCAGTACGATCCCGACACGCCCGAGGGCTTCTCCGGCGCCAACTACTTCCCCGACGAGATGGAGCGGCGCGTCTTCTACTCCCCGAAGGGCGAGGGCCATGAGGCGAAGATTCGCGAGCGCCTCGACCGATGGGCCACCCTGCGCAAACAGATGACAGGCGACTAGGGCCGACGGCGGGAAGCGTTGCCGTTTCCGAATTTTGGCGTAACCTCCCGGGGTCAACCTTGGGAGGGGAAAGACATGAATTCGATGACGGTAAGGACGCCCTGGCACCTTTGGGCGGTGGGCGCGCTGGCCCTGCTGTGGAACAGCTACGGCGGCTTTGACTATGTGATGACCCAGACGCAGAACGCGGGCTATCTGGCCCAGTTCACTGAGGCGCAACGGGCCTATTTCGAAAGCTTCCCGATGTGGATGGAGGCCGTCTGGGCCATCGGCGTCTGGGGCGGCGTGCTGGCCTCGATCCTGCTTCTGCTGCGCAGCAAATGGGCCTTTCCGGCGTTTCTGGCATCGCTGATCGCCTTCGCCATCAGCGTCGTTTACGGCCAGATGTCGGGCGGCAACGAGGCGATGGGCTCAACCGGGATGATCTTCAGCGCCGTCATCTTCCTGCTGGGCCTCGGGTTCGTGATGTACAGCCGGATGATGGCCCGCAAGGGTGTGCTGCGCTGATCTGATGGCTGACGGGCGGGCCGGCATGCTCTAAGCCTCGGCCGGTGAGTTTCCAGCCGCCCGTCACCCTGTCCGAAGCCGAGATCGCCGCCGTCCGCGCGTCGGTGGTATTCGAGGACGCCCATGTGCTGGTGCTGAACAAGCCGGCAGGCCTGTCCAGTCAGGGCGGGCGGATCAAGGCGAACACGCTGGACGACCTGTTGTGGGCGTTTGCCCGGTCGAACGGCAAGCGTCCGCATCTGGTTCACCGGCTGGACCGCGACACCTCAGGCGTCATTCTGGCGGCGAAGACCAAGCCGGCCGCGGGCTTTCTGGGCAAGGCCATCCAGAACCGCAAACTGACCAAGACCTATCTGGCTCTGGTTGAGACGCCCCCGCCGCAGGATCAGGGTGTGATCCGCCGCGCCCTGCTGCGGCAGGAGATCGGCCGCGAAAGCTATATGCGGGCCGTCTCCGATGATACGCCGGGCGCCCAGCCGTCGGAGAGCCGCTATCGCGTGCCGGCCCGGAGCGATGAGGGTGCCCTGGTCGAGCTGGAGCCGCACACGGGCCGCATGCACCAGCTGCGGGTGCATATGGCCGATCTGGGCAGTCCGCTGGTCGGGGATGCGCGCTATGGCGGTGCCCTGACGCTTGCGGGGCGGAAGGCCGAGCGGTTGATGCTGCACGCCGCCCGCCTGCGTTTTCCCCACCCCGAGGGAGGTGTCCGCGAGGTCGAGGCACTCCTGCCGGATGATTTCGGGGCCCTGATGGCGGCGGCGGCCCTGGCCCTGCCGGAACGTTCCGGCGAGGCGGGCGCTTTTTCTCCATAGAGCGGAGACATGCCATGACCTTCAGACATTCCGGCCGGACTGCCGCGCTCGCGGTTGTCACTGCGTCCATCCTTGCGCTGGGCGCCTGCGCCAGCCTCGCGCCCTATGGCCCGCAGATGGGGCAGGGGGGGCAGGGCTACAGCGAGGCCCCGATCGAATCGAACCGGTATCGTGTGACCTACAATGGCGTCGGTGATCCCGGGCCGGTCGCGGACTACGCCTTGCTGCGCGCGGCCGAGCTGACGCTCGACCGGGGCTACGACTGGTTCGAGGTGACCCAGCGCTGGACGGACGGTCGTCCCGATCCGCGTGGTGGTGTGCGTCCCAGCGTCTCGGTTGGCGCGGGCTCCGGCCGCTATGGCGGCTATTCGACCTCGGGCGTCGGTGTCGGCATCGGCCTCAATCTGACCGGTCCCGGCGCCACCTCGACCACGCTGGAGGTCGTGATGGGCCAGGGGGCCAAGCCCGCCAGCCCGCAGGCCTATGACGCCCGGGAGGTCACCCGCGCCCTCGGCTGGCGCTAGGGTTCACCGGCCCCGCGTGAGGGCCCGGTATTCCACCAAACGTTCCTTGTCGCGGCGGACCTGGTCGGCCACGGCGTTGTCGACGTCAAGCGAGGCATAGCGGACCCAGCTCTCGGCCCCCAGCTTGTCCTGGATGGCGCCGACCGGCGTCTGCCAGCGGAAGTAGGACAGCCAGCTGATGATGATGCCGATGACGACCGCCAGGGCCTGCAGGCCGCGGAAGGCCACCTCGTCGATCGGCGGGCGTTCGTAGGCGAAGGCCACCAGCCAGACGATCAGGATCAGCGGCGTGACGATGCGCGACAGCCAGCGGGTCCAGTAACGCTCGCGGCGCACGCGCCACAGCTCCATCTGGACGTACTTCTCCAGATACTCCATCCGCGCGCCGATCCACATGGTCAGGCGGGTAAGATACAGGGCGCGCTGGCCCCAGCCCTTGCCGTCCATCTGGTACTGGGTCTCGGCCTGGTCGGCCATGGCCCGGGCGGTGGTGAACAGGTTCTGCAACTCGCGCGTCTGTTGCACGATCTCGCGCGACAGCTGGTAGGAATCATTCTCCAGCCGGAACCGGTACTGGATGAACAGGATCGCCTGCAGCGCCCAGAAGACTCCCAGCGTCACCAGCATGCCGCCGGCCGCAAGGCTCAGGCCGATCGGGCGAGAGCCGGTCCATTCCGCGAGCCAGGTCGGTCCGACCGTCGCCAGCACCATCAGACCGATCAGGGCCAGGGCCTGCGTCAGCCGCTTGACCCCCACATGGACCATCAGGGCGGCGAACACACCGCGCCCATAGTCGTGGATATGGCTA
>CAXICH010000196.1:0-4635 GCA_964022245.1 uncultured Alphaproteobacteria bacterium | reverse complement strand
CCGGAGACCGCGCGCGCCATGATGCTGCAGGGCGCCGAAGTGCTCATGTATCCGCCCGCCATCGGGTCGGAGCCGCATGACGATGAGCTGGACACGGCCGAGCCGTGGCGGCGGGCCATGCAGGGCCACGCGGTATCCAACGTCGTCCCGGTCGTGGGCGCCAACCGAATCGGCCACGAAACGGTGACCGACAAGGGCCAGACCTTCTACGGCCACTCCTTCATCGCCAATCATCGCGGTGATCTGGTCGAAAGTCTGGGCCGCGACGAGGAGGGCGTTCTGGTGCACAGCTTCGACCTCGATTTTCTGGATCGGCACCGGGCGGCGTGGGGCTTCTTCCGCGACCGGCGCACGGACCTGTACGGTCCGCTGGTGAGCGCACGGCCCTAGAGACCCAGAGCGAGCCGCTCGGCCGCGCAGGCGGGGTTTCCGAGGGGGTCGGTCCGGACAGTCGCCAGTTCGGCGCGGGCGGCATCCGCAAGGGTGCGGTAGGCCGGGTCGGTGCGGGCGACCTGCCAGACGGCGTGGCCCAGTCGCTCGCCCGCGGCGACGTCCTGCGGCCAGGCCAGACCACAGATCGACAGGCTGAGGCCAATTTCACGACCGATGCGACGGGTCTGTTCGGCGCGGTCGGGGGCGAGGTCGGCGACCGCTTCGGCCCAGACGGTGGCCAGCGCGGCCCCGCCCGAGGGCGACCAGCCCTGGCCGCTGTCGCCTTCGGGCAGACGGATGCAGGCGGCGCGGTCGGTTCCGAGATCGATCGGCCGGGGGCGGGCGGTGCGCAGCCGCTGCCAGACGGCTTCTACGTCGCGGCCCAACCGGGTGAACAGGTCGGTGACAGCCGGGGTCTCGGCCGCGCCCAGTCGGGTGCCGAGCGTGCAGTCAAAATGCTGGGGGGCGAGGGCCGGACGCAACTCGACATGTCGGATCGCCAGGTACCAGCGGTCGGTGCCGGGGGTGTGGCCCTCACGCCCCCAGGTCTGGCGGTCGGCGGCGAGATCGGCGGAGGTCGGGCCGGGGGACCGGCGGTGCGACCCCACGATCGTTTCGACCTGGCCCCGACCGAGGAATCCCTCAGGTGTCACAGGGGGAGAAAGGGACCGGAGATCCGGCCGTCGTTCGGACAGGCCGCAGGCGGCCACCATCAGCGGCAGCAGCAGGAGGAGGGGCCGGCCCCGCCTTGTCCGCACTACTGGGCGACGGTCCACGACACGGAGACCTGGGTCTGGCTGTCATCGCCCTCGGCGGGGGCGGCAACGACCCGCAAGGTGGCCCCGCGACCTTCGGAATCGACGGCGGCATAGGCCTGGGTCTCGCCCTGTTTGAGGGCCGAGACGGTCGACAGGCCGCTGTCGCGAGCCTTCCTCTCGTAGAAGTCGATCACGGCCTCGGGACTGTCATCCGTGGTGAAGGTGACCGATCCGCCAAGATCGGTTTCCGGCTCGTCCGGGGCGGGGCTGGGCTCGGCCCCCGGATAGGCGGGGGCGTAGGCGGGAGGGCCGGAGGGCGGAGCGCCGGCGGTCTCCCCGCTACCCCCGGGTGTTTCAGGCCGTTCGGCTGCCGCAGCTTCGGCCCCGGCGGGCGGCGTATCGTCTTCCGCGCCCCCCTGACTGCAGGCGCCCAGCGCAAGGCCGACCGCAAGGACGGTCGTGACGACAAGGCGCGCGGACATCGGGCGCGGGATCGGTTGGAATCTCATGGTCCCGTTCCTGGGTTGGGTCGCGGAATCAGCCTTCTGGCGGACGCCGAAGGGCACGTTGGCGCAGGACGTGGGCGCCATCAAGGCGATTGTTCAGCCGGTCGAGGCGTCGGCGCCATCGCCGGACGAGCGGTCGTCGCCGGTGTTGCGGACCGGACCGGCGCCGGACGGCGTCTGATCGGATTTGGGCCCGCTCGCGTCGCGGCCCATCCGGGACAGATCCGCATTGATCGCCTCGGAGTCGGGATCGATGTCCGAGCCCGAGGCCGATCCGCCGCGTAGCGAGCCCGCCCGGGTGTCGGAGCCGGAATCGCTGCCGCTGAGGGCACGGTCCAGATGGTCCTGATCGAGGCTGTCGGCCAGGGCGTCGGGGGTCTGGCCCAGATCGGTACGCTCGCCGACGGATTTCGCCTCGCGGCCTTCGTCAGTTTCGGGAGTGGTGTCGGGATCGGCCATCTGCGGTCTTGCCTCCATTGCAGAGGTTAAGCGCCAGCAGACGGCCAAGGTTCCCGGTGCAGCGGTCGGGGCCGATCAGGCCTCGAACAGCTTTTGCCAGCGGCGCTTCTCGCGGTTCTTCCAGGCGCCGCGGTGATAGGCGTCCGAGCCGATCAGGGGCACGACGGTGGTGGCTTCGGCAAAGACCATCTGCTCGTGGGTGGTCTGGACCTTGCCCCAGCTGGCGGCCTCCTTGAGCGTGGACGACGAGCAGGCGCCGTCGCGGACGTCGGCAACCGTGATCTGGACCGCATAGCGGTGCATCTCGGCCTCGACACCAAGGATTTCGGCGCAGACGACGGTGTCCTGGGCAAAGTTCTTGGGAACCCCACCGCCGACCATGAACAGGCCGGTGACGCCGGCGGCGATCTTGATGTCGGTCAGCTCGCGGAAGTCGGCGATGGCGTCGAGCATCATATAGGGCTGACCAGCGGCGGCGCGTTCCTTCTGGTGCTTGACCAGACCAAAGCCGGCCGAGGAGTCCACGAAGGCCGGGCAGAAGATCGGCACGCCCTCTTCATAGGCAGTCTGGATCAGCGAGCCGGGCTTTTTGGCATTCCCTTCGGACAGCCACTTGCCCATTTCCCAGATGAATTCGCGCGAGGAATAGCCGCGCGGCTCGAGGCGGTTGGCGATCTCGAGGATGGTGTGGTCGCAGGCCTGGAGCTCTTCCTCGTCGATATAGGTGTCGTAGATCCGGTCGATGTAGTTGTCGCGCAGGACGTTGTCGTCCACCTCGCCGGCGGCCTGGTAGTGTTTGAAGCCGAGGGCCTCGAAGAAGTCCATGTCGACGATCGAGGCGCCGGTGGCCACGACGGCGTCGATCATGCCCAGCTTCACCATGTCGCGGTAGACGTGCATGCAGCCGCCGGCCGAGGTCGAACCGGCCAGGATCAGCCACGGCGAGCAATCCTTGTCTTCCAGCGCCATGTTGAAGATGTCGGCGGCGCGGGCCGTGTCGCGCGACGAGAAGCTCATCTTGCGCATGGAATCGATGATCGGCCGGGCGTCGAAGCTGGTGATGTCGATGTGCTCGACGGTGTTCTGCAGCAGCTGGGCCTTGGTGTTCGGCGTGACGGATGCGTTCATTTCAGCGGTTTCCCTCATGATTTGAGCGCCCGTCCGTGATGAAGCTGCAGCGGCCCGGACGGAGCGACGGGCCGCTGCTTATACCAGTGTCTGCGTAACCGTTCAGCGTCGGCGCTGTTTGCGCTGTCCGGCCTTGCCCTTGGGACGGCTGAAACGAACGACCTTGCGGGCCTGTTCCTCGGCCGAGGTGCGGACGGTCGGGATGGACCGCGGCGCCAGACCGTAGAGCGAGGCCATGGGGGCGTCCTCGACCATGGCGATGTCGTGCACGCCATAGCCGTTGAAGCCGGTCGACATGGCCACCCCATAGGCGCCCAGCATGCCGATCTCGATATAGTCGCCTTCGCGGATATCGGCGGGCAGGTAGAAGGGCCCGGGCATGTGGTCGATGGAATCGCAGGTCGGACCGTAGAAGCGGAACGGCTTGAGATCGGTCGAGGCCGAGGCGTCGCGCACCAGCTTGACCGGGAAGGGCCAGCGCGAGTGGGTCGCGTCAAACAGCGAGCCGTAGGAGCCGTCGTTCAGATACAGGGCGTCGCCCTTGCGCAGCTCGACCTGGCACAGGATCGAGCTGGACTCGGCGACCAGCGCCCGGCCGGGTTCGCACCACAGCTCGGTGGTTTCCGAGACCGGCATTTCGTTGAAGCCGCGGTGAATGGCGTCGGCATATTCCTGCATGTCCGGCGGGACCATGCCCGGATAGACCGAGGGGAAGCCGCCGCCGACATCGACGATGTCGACGAACACGCCGGCGCGGCTGATCGACCGGCCAACCTGGGCCATGGCGGCCTCGTAGGCGGAGGGACGCATGCACTGCGAGCCGACGTGGAAGCTGACGCCCATCAGACCGTCCTTGACCGCCTGGCGCACGGCCAGCAGCAGGGACGGGGCCTGGTCCGGCGAGACGCCGAACTTGCCCGACAGGGTATAGGCTGCGCCATCGGCCGAGACAGCCATCCGCACGACCAGATTGAGGTCGGCAGCCTGACCGGTGGCGTCCAGGATCTTGTGCAGTTCCTCGACGCAATCGAGCGAGAAGGTGCGGACGCCGTGGTCGAAATAGGCGCGGGTGATCGCGGCGCGGCTCTTTACCGGGTGCATGAAGGCCAGACGCGCGCCGGGGCTGACCGAACGAACCAGTTCGATCTCGGCGAGGGAGGCCACGTCAAAGGCGGTGACGCCCGCCTCGACCAGGGTCTCGACGACCCAGCGCGACGGATTCGCCTTCACCGCATAGAAGACGTCTGCTTTCAGATTGTCCTGGAACCAGCGCGCCGCTACGGAAACTGAACGCGGCCGCACGAGGGCGACGGGACGTTCAGGGGACCGCTCACGGACCAGGTCCAGGGGAA
>CAXICH010000195.1:0-4658 GCA_964022245.1 uncultured Alphaproteobacteria bacterium | reverse complement strand
CGCCGTCTGCCAGGGCCAGATCGAGAGCGGATAATAGGACAGGGGCCGGAAGTCGGCATTCAGGACCAGGGCCGGCCAGCCGGAGGGGGTGCGGGGCGCCGTCATCCGGCCGGGCTGGACCTCAGCCAGGGCTGCACCCGACAGAGCGGTCAGGGAGCGGGACATCATCCCCCTCCGTTCCGTACAGAATATGCATAAGCGACCGGACTGAAGACGACTTCCTCCACGCTGATGGGGAAAGCTTATCGTCGATCCGACCCGACCGCCATGACGAAGGCGTGTCGGTTTCTTGAAGTCGCCGCCGGGCCTCTAGGGCGCGCGGACCCGGGCCGGAAAGGATGGCAGGCTCCAGCCCCAGGCCAGGGCACCGGCGCGCAGGGCAAAGCCGAGGGGCATGGCCAGCAGGGCCGCCGTGACATTACCGAGGCCCAGCAGCTTGAGGGCGACATAGGCGACCGCCGCCAGAATGGCCGCCGTCACCGTGATCTCGCGGCGCAGGAGGATCGAGGGCTGACCGGCCAGCAGATCGCGCACCACACCGCCGAAACAGGCGGTCAACGTCCCCATGACGACACAGATCAGGGGGGCGGCGCCCAGCGCTTCGGCCTTGGCCGCGCCCATCACCCCATAGGCGGCAAGCCCGATGGCATCCAGCCACAGCAGGGCGCGAAACCGCCACTCGGGTCGGCCGATCACCCAGATCGACAGGGCCGCCAGCAGGCAGATGCCGATATATTTCCAATCGGCCACCCAGAAGACCGGCACATCCAGCAGCAGGTCACGCAGGGTGCCACCGCCGACGCCCGTAATCGCGGCAAAGAAGCCGAGGGTCACCAGATCGTGCTTTTCACGGGCCGCCGCCAGCGCGCCCGTGGCAGCGAACACCGCCACCCCCGCATAATCGAGCAGGTAGAGGTTGGGCAGGACCGGTTCGCTGAGGGTCTGAAGGAGGGGCGCTTCAATCATGCGACGTCTTCCAGTGAAATGTCACCGCGTTTGACGGCACCATACCAGCTCCACAGCAGATGCGCCGCCACCGACCGGTGCGGGCGCCAGATCTCCGCCCGTGCATAGGCCTGTTTCTGGGTCGGGCGCACCGCGACTCCGTCGGCCCAGCGCATGGCTTCCTGGAGCGCCACGTCGCCACCGGGAAAGACATCGGTCCGCCCCTCGCAGAACATCAGAAAGGTCTCGGCCGTCCACAGGCCGACGCCCTTGATGGCGGTCAGGGCGGCGATCGCCTCGGCATCGTCCAACCGTTCCAGATGGTCGAAGTCGATGCGGCCTTCGGTATGGGCACGGGCGATCTCATGGCCATAGCGGGCCTTCTGTCCCGACAGGCCGAAGCTTCGCAACTCGTCCGGCGAACGGGCGAGGACCGATTCAGGCGTGATCTCGCCCAGTCCCTCGCCCACCCGGCGCCAGATGGAGGCCGCGGCGGCTACCGAGACCTGCTGCTCGACGATCATGCGGAACAGGCCCTCGAACCCGCCGGTGCGCAGCCGCCACTCGAAGGGCGGCACGGCCTCGACCACGCGCGCCAGCACGGGATCGGCGATAACCAGCGCCTGCCGGGCCGTCAGAATGTGGTCGGCGGTGGGGGCGCTCGGCATCGTTCAGCCTTGGTCGACAGGGTCCGGACCGCATTCTAGGGTCGGCCCATGCCCAGTCTGGCCGAAGTTTGTCCTGTGATCACCCCCGAATCCGGCCACGGGAGCCGGAATCCGCGAGCGGCCCGGGCATGACGCTGGTCACCCGCTTCGCCCCCTCCCCCACCGGCCGGCTGCACAAGGGCCATGCGTTTTCGGCCCTGACGGCGTGGCGCGCGGCGCGAGAGGCCGGGGGGCGGTTCCTGCTGCGGATCGAGGATACGGACTTCACCCGCTGCCGGCCCGAATACACCGAGGCCGTGTTCGACGATCTGGCCTGGCTGGGCCTCGACTGGGAGACGCCGGTCCGGCACCAGTCCGACCACCGCGCCGAATATGACCGCGCGCTGGAGCAACTGCGCGAGCAGGGGCTGCTGTACCGCTGTTTCCGGACGCGCAAGGAGCGGCTGGCGCTGGCGGGGATGGCGCCCCATGCCGACGACCCGAAGGACCCCGCGGCCTTCACCGGCGGGCCGCATGACCCGGGCGACGAAGCCCGGCGGCTGGAGGCCGGAGAAGCCTTTGCCTGGCGGCTCTCGCTGGAGCGGGCACGGACGAAGCTGGGCGACCTGTCGCGCTTGGGCTGGATCGAGGAGGGCGTCGATCCCGGTCCCCGCACGGCCCGGCCGGGAGATCTGGGCGACATGGTGATGGGCCGCAAGGACATCGGCGCGGGCTACGTCATCGCCTCGGTCATCGACGACGCGGCGCAGGGGGTCACCCATGTGATCCGGGGCGAGGACCTGATCCCGATGACGTCGATCCAGCGGGTCCTTCAGGCCCTGTTGCAGTTGCCGACGCCGATATATCGTCATCATCCGCTGTTACTGGACGACAGCGGCAAGCGGTTTGCCAAACGCGACGGCGCCGTGACCCTGGCCTCCATCCGGGCGGCCGGGACCTCGCCCGCCGAGCTCAGGGCCCGGCTGGGCTTCCCCGATTGATCAGGGAGATACGCATGATCCTCGACCGACGCTCGATCCTTGGCGCCGTGGGCGTCCTGCCCGCCGTCAGCCTGCCCACGCTGGCGCACGCCGGCACCGCGACCGAGGGGCTGCAGGCTGCGCTCGACCGCGTGTTCGGGGATACGGGCCCGGTTGGTCTGGGGGCTGCGCTGGTGTCGCGTGAGGGCCTGGTGGCGTCCGGGGTGCGGGGCTTGCGCCGGAAAGACGGGTCCGAGCCGGTGCTGGCGACCGACCCCTGGCACCTGGGGTCCAATACCAAGGCGATGACCGCCGTGCTGTTCGCCCGTCTGGTCGAGCAGGGGCTAGCCGACTGGGACCTGAAGCTGGTGGACGCCCTGCCGGGCGAGCACGACCCGGCGTGGGCCGATGTGCGGGTCGTGGATCTGATGCAGCATCGCGCGGGGCTGAGAGATGACGATGCGCTGGGGCAGGCCTGGTTCATGACGGCGCGCGGCGACCCGGCGAGCCCGTCCGAACAACGGCTGGCCGTGGCGCAGAAGGTGCTGGCGTCCGCCCCCGGCGGCACGCCGGGTCAGTTCCAGTACGGCAATGCCAACTATATGGTGGCGGCCGCCGCGATGGAGGCGATCACCGGTCAGGACTGGCAGGCGCTGATGGTCGAGCAGGTGTTCAGCGCTCTGGCTATCACCTCGGCCGGATTCGGCGCACCGGCTGAGCCCGCACCCTGGGGCCATCGCGACATGGGGGGTACGACCGCGTCGCTGCCGCCCTCGCATCCCGGCTCGGATAATCCGGCGGCGCTGGGTCCGGCCGGGACGGTCCATATGACGATGGAGGACTATGGGCGGTTCCTCGCCGTGTTTCTCAACGACGGGCAGCCGCTTCTGCAGCCGGCATCCGTCGAGCGCCTGAGCCAGCCGGCCGAAGGCCCGCCGCCGGCCTATGGCTGCGGCTGGATCGTGCTGAACCAGCCTTGGGCCAGCCCGGACGGCACGACACCGGGGCGGGTCCTGGCCCACGATGGCTCCAACACCATGTGGTACGCCAGCGCCGCGGTTGCCCCTGCCCGCGACCTGGCCCTGATCGCGGTCAGCAACGACGGTACGGCAGGGGCGCGGGCCTGTCCGGCGCTGCTGCGCGCCCTGATCTCGGGCCTGCCGGTCGCCGAAGCCGGAACGGTCGGCTAGTCTGTATCCATGAAGCGTGATCTGGCCGACTTCTGGAACCTGCTGTGGGAGTCGGCGCTCGGCCTGTGCGCCGCCTTTGCCATGCTGAACATCTTTGCCCCGCCGCAGGACCTGCCGTGGAAGCCGCTGGATCTGGACCGCCCGATCGGTCAGGCGACCGCGGCCAAGGTCGATGATTTCGAGATTTCCCGGGTCGCCGCACCCGAGGAGGTCCGCGGGGTGACCGAGGCCTGCATGCAGGTATTGCGCGAGGCCGGTGTCGAGGTCGAGCGGGCGCCGGATCGGGACGATGGCGGCTTCTGTGTCGTGAAGGGCGCGGTGCGGATCACCGGCGGCGACGTCACGCCCCTGGCCCCCGGCGGGCTGGTGATGCAGTGCCCCCTGGCGGTGCGCTACGTCATCTGGGACCGGCAGGTGCTGCGGCCCGCCGCGCGCGAGACCTTCGGCAGTGAGGTCGCCAGTGTTCAGAACTATGGCTCCTATTCCTGCCGCCGCATCTACGGCAAGGACGACGTCAACGCCCGGCCCAGTGAGCATGCCCGGGCCAATGCGCTGGACGTCTCGGCCATCCGGCTGGAGGACGGGCGGGTGGTCAGCATCGCCTCGGACTGGCGCGGAACAGGGCCGGCCGGGTCCGACGCCCGCCCCTTCCTGAAGCGGCTGCGGGATGGCGCCTGCCGCGTCTTTTCGACCGTTCTGACCCCCGATTACAACGAGGCGCACCGTGATCACCTGCATCTGGACGGGGCGCCGCGGGGCCTGTGTGCCTGACCAGTTCGCCTGCTGAACGAATCAATTCCGGTTGACCAAAAGCCCCTGACGCGAGACAACGCTTCCGCAGCCCGGATTTGCGCGGTGTCCAAAGCCGCGGGTCGCTCCTTCGCCTGAACGAGCTT
>CAXICH010000194.1:0-4673 GCA_964022245.1 uncultured Alphaproteobacteria bacterium | reverse complement strand
GCGCCCACAGCAGGCGCATATAGTCGTGGATCTCGGTCACCGTGCCGACGGTCGAGCGCGGGTTCTTTGACGTCGTCTTCTGCTCGATGGAGATGGCCGGCGACAGGCCCTCGATGAGATCGACGTCCGGCTTGCCCATCAGCTCCAAGAACTGGCGGGCATAGGCCGACAGGCTTTCGACATAGCGTCGCTGGCCCTCGGCATAGATGGTGTCGAACGCCAGCGAGGACTTGCCCGAGCCCGACAGCCCCGTCATGACCACCAGCTGGCCACGCGGAATGTCGACGTCGACGCCCTTGAGATTGTGCTCGCGTGCGCCGCGCACACGGATGAAGTCGTGTTTCTCGATCATGCCTGTCCGGGAACGCAGAGGGGGCCGGACGGGTCCGGCCTTCCGCCGCTATATGGGCACTGATTTGCGCTTTTCAGCAAGAACAAAGACGGAACGGGTCGCATTGCGGTTCTTGAACCGGTCCGGGGCCCGTACCAGCGTCGGGTGAGAAACGGGAGAAGGTGATGGCCATGGCCTGGATGCGAGCGCTTGCAATGGTGATGACGCTGGCGGTGGCGGCGTGCAGCATGCCGTCCCTGTCCGGTGATGAAAACCGCAATCAGGAAGCCCAGGCGCTGATGGCCGCCCTTGCGGCCGGGGATGACGCCCGGATCGCCGAGTCCATGGCGGCGGGCACGGACCCGGAACAGGTTGCGGCCCAGCTCCCCTTTATGAAGTCCATGCTGCCCGAGGGGCCGGTGCCGGAGGGCCAGACCGGAGGCTGGCAATCGAATGCGGGGACCGCCGGCACGACCTACACCCTGGTGCGGAGCTATGACTATCCGGACCGGGTCATCGTCCAGAACGTCGTTTTCCGGAAGGAGGGCGACGCCTGGAAGGTCCAGGGCTTTCATGTCAACGCCAACTTCAAACCGGGTGCGACGCCCGAGGGGCCGGCAGCGGAAGCGACCGGGGCCGCACCTGATGCCGGCGACGAACCGGTCCAGCTCGGAAATCCGGACACCGAGGCCTGACAGGCCCTGAGGCTTGGCTATCTGCAGCGCACGCCGTCGACGCAGGCCTTGCTGTATCCTCCTCGCGCGGGGGGCTCACGGCAACGTGCATCGGGCCAGGGGGAATGGCGCTTGCGCCCACCGGCAATCCATCCCATTCTGATGTCTTCGCGTGAGTAGTTTCGGAGACCAGACGATCATGATCAGCGCTGTGGAAATCGGTTTCGCCCTTTCCCTCGTCGCCCTCGTGGTCGCCTATGTCTCGCTCCAGCCTCGCCCGAAGCCCGTCCCCATCCGCGTTCGTGACGCTCAGCGGCGTCACCGCCGGAACGCCTGACGGCCGCACCCTCTTCGAAAATCTGGACCTGTCGCTGGCGCGCGAGCGCACCGGCATTGTCGGTCGCAACGGTACCGGCAAGTCGACCCTCCTCGATCTGATCGCGGGCGACCGCGCGCCGGCCGAGGGCCACATTGCGCGCACCGGCACCACCGCTCGTCTGCGGCAGAACGCCGGTGCCGTGCCGGGCCAGACCGTGGCCGCCGCGCTGGGGGTCGAGGCGGCGTTCGCGCGGCTGGGCCGCATCGTGGCAGGCGAGGGCACCGCCGACGATCTCGCCGAGGCCGACTGGACGCTGGAGGCGCGGCTGGCCGGGGCTCTGGCCGCGGTCGGCCTTGACGGGCTGTCACTGGACCGCGAGGCGACGACCCTGAGCGGTGGCGAGCGGACGCGGCTGGAGCTCGCAGCGCTGGATATGTCCGGCGCTGACCTGATCCTGCTGGATGAGCCGACCAACCATCTCGATGTCGAGGGCCGGCTGCAGGTGGCCGAGCGCCTGTCCCGCTGGCCGGGCGGGGCAGTGGTGGTCAGTCACGACCGCGCCCTGTTGCGCCACATGGACCGGATCGTCGAACTGTCGCCGCTGGGGGCCACGATCTATGGCGGCGACTACGACCTCTATGCGGAGCGGAAGGCGGCCGAGCGCGCCGCGGCCGACCACGATCTGGCGATGGCCGAGGGTGAGGTTGCCCGCACCGCCGCCGATGCCCGGCGGCGGGCCGAGGGCAAGGCCCGGCGGGATCGCGTGGGGCGGAAGAAGGGCATGAAGGGCGATATGCCGAAGATGCTGCGGGATTTCCGGGCAGAGACGGCCGAGAATTCCTCCGGCAATGACGCCCGGCTGGCGGCCCGTCAGGCGGCCGAGGCCGAAAAGACCCTGATTGCGGCGCGCGAGCGGGTCGAGCGGATACGGCGCATGACCCTGCCCCTGCCTCAGACCGGGCTCGCTGCCGGGCGGCAGGTGCTGACTCTGCGGGGCGTCACGGTCGACGGCGACAATGGCCCCCGGGTCGGTCCCGTCGATCTGAGGCTGACCGGACCCGAACGGGTGGCGATCACCGGTCCGAACGGCTCCGGCAAGACGACCCTGCTGGACCTGATCACGGGCCGCATCATGCCATCAGCCGGGACGGTGGAATGCGCGGTGCCGCTGGCCCTGCTGGATCAACATGCCGGTGTGCTGCGCGATGACGAAACCCTGATCGAGGCTTGGCAGAGGCTGAATCCGGACGGCACGTTGAACGATGCCCAGGCGGCACTGGCGCGGTTCCTGTTTCGCAATGTCGAGGCCCACAGGCGGGTGGATATTCTGTCAGGCGGCGAGCGCCTGCGGGCGGTGCTGGCCTGCGTCATGACCGGAATCCGGCCGCCGCAGCTTCTGGTGCTGGACGAGCCGACCAACCATCTGGACCTCGACGCCATTGAGGCCGTCGAGGCGGCCCTGGTGGCCTGGGACGGGGCGCTGGTCGTTGTCAGCCACGACCGCGACTTTCTGGCTGCGGTCGGAATCGAGCGTGAGGTCCGGCTCTAGTTTTCCGACGACGGCGTGCCCGGAACCGCCTGCACCGGCGGGGCATCCGCCGGGCTGGTCGGGACCGGTGGCGTGGTCAGGTCGCTGTCCTCGGTACGGACACCGCGCATATGCTTGGCCGCTTCCTTCTCGCTGATGTCGAGGAAGCCCGGCGCCGAGGCATTGTGTTGTTCCAGATTGCCGGTGCGCACGACGACCGAGCGATAGCCGTCCCAGATCATGTGCAGGGCGACGTACAGCACGATGACCAGACCGACGTAGCCGATCCAGCGGTGCTTGTTCAGCAGCTTGGCAATGTAGGTCGCGGCCACCCCCATCAGGGCGATCGACAGCACCAGACCAAAGACCATGATCCACGGGTGGTCGTGGGCGGCGCCGGCGACGGCCAGCACATTGTCGAGCGACATGGTGATGTCGGCGATCATGATCTGGACGAGGGCCGCGCCGAAGGACTTGCGCTTGATCCCCATCTCCTCGGGTGAGGCGCCGCCCCCGTGGTGGGCCGCGAGCGCCATCTCCATGGCCTCCCCGGACTCGGCCTGGTCATGGGTGCGCTGCTCCTGCAGTTCGCGCCACATCTTCCAGCACACCCACAGCAGCAGGAAGCCGCCGGCCATCAGCAGGCCGACGATGGCCAGCAGCTGGACGGTAATCAGGGCAAAGCCGATACGCATGACGACGGCAGCGGCCAGACCGATCAGGATGGCCTTCTTGCGCTGTTCGCTGGGCAGGGCGGCGGCGGCCAGACCCACGGCCACGGCATTGTCGCCGGCCAGCACCAGGTCGATCATCAGCACCTTGCCGAGCGCGGTCAGCTGGCTGGCAAGTTCGGGGGATGCGAGAAATTCCATGGCGGCTCTCTAATGCCAAAATGGGGCGGCTGTCATCAGCCTGCCTGCTTCCGGGACGCCTCATACAGGGCGACGGCGGCCGCATTCGAGACGTTCAGGCTTTCGAAGCCACCCGGCATGGGGATCCGCGCCAGGGTGTCGCAGTTCTCGGCCACCAGCCGGCGCAGACCGTCGCCTTCCGAGCCCATGACCAGAACGGTCGGGCGCGAATCGAGCGCCTCGTCCAGCGTCATCTCGCCCTCGCCCTCGAGGCCGACGATGTGCCAGCCGGCGCCCTGCAGGGTCCTGAGGGCGCGCGACAGATTGGTCACCCGGGCACACGGCAGGCGCTCGGTCGCGCCGGCTGCGGTCTTGGCCAACGGGCCCGCCAGTGCGGGGCTGTGGCGATCCTGGACAATGATCCCCCGCGCCCCGAACGCCAGCGCCGAGCGGAAGATGGCGCCGACATTCTGCGGATCGGTCAGCTGGTCCAGCATCACCAGCAGCCCGTGGGCCGGGCGGGCAAGGTCATCCAGGTCCACGCCTTCCAGCGGCCTGACCTTGAACACAAGGCCCTGGTGCACGGCCCCGGGCGGCAGCAGGCGGGCGAGCCGGTCACCGTCGACCACCTCGACCGCATGGCCGTTCAGCAGTTTGTCGCGTTCCAGTTCGGTGGCGCGGTCGGCCGTGGCCATCAACCGTCCCATGCCCTGCCGGGCCGGGTTGGCGAGCGCGGCCAGAACGGGGTGTCGCCCCCAGATCAGGGAATCAGGATCCGGCTTGCCCCGGCCTCCGTCCGGTCCACCTTCGCGGCCGGGGCGCGGCTCACGGGGGGCGGCCGACGACGGCCGATCGCCCTTGTGGCCCTGCTTCCCGGGCTCTTTGGAGCCTCCACGGGGGGGCTGTTTACGACCGGATTTCCAGTCGTTGCGTTCGCGGTTCGACGACACTATAAGACGCGCTCCGATTT
>CAXICH010000193.1:0-4673 GCA_964022245.1 uncultured Alphaproteobacteria bacterium | reverse complement strand
GCTTCCTGATCGTGCCCAGCCTGATGTACGCCACCCGCATGCCGATCTTTTACGCGGTGGGATCGTCGCTGGTCGGCGTCGCCGCCTTCGGCCTGACCACGGCCGCCAACTATGCCCTTTCCGGCTGGGTCGACTGGCCGCTGGCCGGGGTATTCATCGGCGGGGGAATCGTGGGCGGACTGATTGGCGCTGGCCTCGGCAAAACGCTCTCGACCCACAAGGGTGCGCTGAACACCGTCTTCGCCAGCCTGATCTTCGTCGTCGCCGCCTATATGCTGTACCGCAGCGCCGGGGCGCTGGGGATCATCGGCTAGGGGTCTACTCCCACTCGATCGTGCCCGGCGGCTTGGACGTCACGTCATAGACCACGCGGTTGACGCCGCGCACCTCGTTGATGATGCGGGTCGCCGTCCGACCCAGCACCTCCCACGGGAATTGATAGAAGTCCGCCGTCATGCCGTCGGTCGAGGTGACGGCGCGCAAGGCCAGCACCTTTTCATAGGTCCGGGCGTCGCCCATCACCCCGACGGTCTTGACCGGCAGCAGCACGGCAAAGGCCTGCCATATGTCGTCGTACAGGCCGGCCTTGCGGATTTCCTCCAGATAGATGGCGTCCGCCTCCTGCAGCGTCGCCACCGCATCCGGCGTGATCTCGCCGGGGATGCGGATGGCCAGGCCCGGCCCCGGGAAGGGATGCCGTCCCACAAAGGCGTCGGTCAGGCCCAGTTCGCGGCCCAGCGCCCGCACCTCGTCCTTGAACAGCTCGCGCAGCGGCTCGACCAGCTTCAGCTTCATATAGTCGGGCAGGCCACCGACATTGTGGTGGCTCTTGATCACATGGGCCTTGCCGCTCGACGAGGACACGCTCTCGATCACATCGGGATAGAGCGTCCCCTGGGCGAGGAATTCGGCGCCGTCGATCTTGCTGGATTCCCGATCGAAGATCTCGATGAAGACCCGGCCGATGATCTTGCGCTTGGTCTCGGGGTCGGATTGTCCGGCCAGCTCGCCGAGGAATTCCTTCGACGCATCAACGTGGATCAGCGGGATGTTATAGTGCTCCCGGAACAGGGTCGTGACCTGTTTGGCCTCATCCTTGCGCAGCAGGCCGGTGTCGACAAACACGCACGTCAGCTGGTCACCGATCGCCTCGTGGATCAGGACGGCGGCCACCGAGCTGTCGACCCCGCCCGACAGGCCGCAGATCACCTTCGCATCGCCCACCTGCGCGCGGATCTGGGCGACCTTCTCTTCGCGATAGGCGGCCATGGTCCAGTCGCCCTTCAGCCCGGCAATACCGTGGGTGAAGTTCTTCAGCATCCGGTCGCCGCGCGGCGTGTGCATGACCTCGGGGTGGAACTGGATCCCGTAGAAGCGCCGCGCCTCGTCCCCGATCACCGCATAGGGCGACCCCGGCGAGGTGGCGATCACGTCGAAGCCTTCCGGGATGGCGACGATCTTGTCGCCGTGGCTCATCCAGACCGGCTCGTCGTCACCAACGCCGGCCAGACCGTCCAGCAGGGGCGAGGCCTTCTGGACCGTGATCTCGGCGCGACCGAACTCGCGGTGGTGGCCGCCTTCGACCTTGCCGCCCAGCTGCTCGCACATGGTCATCTCGCCGTAGCAGATGCCCAGCACCGGCACGCCGGCTTCGAACACCGCCTCGGGCGCGCGCGGGCTGCCTTCCTCGTGCACGCTCTCGGGGCCGCCGGACAGAATGATCGCCGCCGGGTTCATCGCCGCCATCGCGGCCTCGGCCTTCTGGAACGGATGGATCTCGCAATAGACCTTCGCCTCGCGGAGGCGGCGCGCGATCAGCTGCGTCACCTGACTGCCGAAATCGACGATCAGGACTTTCTGGTGTTCGGGCTGGCTCATACGATCGATTCCGGGGCGGCAGATTGGGCGGGGTCTAGTCGGTCAGGTGCGCGGCGATCAAGGGCGGCGAGGCCCCGCGCCTCCAGCACGGCCCCCAACCGGTCCCAGACGACGGCCAGATTCTCATCGACGTGATGCAGGGTGGACGTCCAGTCCTCCAGCGCCTTCAGCTCGGCGCGACCGTCCGAGACTCCGCGCAGGGCGACCAGCGGCACGTCAAACGCCTGCGCGGCCCGCACCAGCGCCCAGGTTTCCATGTCCACCATGTCGGCGTCGATGGCGTCGTAGGCGGCGCCTGACACGACATCGGCCCCGGTCGACAGGGTGGCGGTCGGCACGCCGGGGATCGGGCATGGCAGCGGTAAAATCGCCGGCAAGTCCGATAGCGGCGTCACGCCTTTCGGAAAGCCCAACGCGCTCGCGTCCATGTCGCGGTAGCCGACCGAGTGCGCCTGATAGACCGCCGCATGCTCCAGGGTGCGCGATCCGCACGACCCCAGCGACACGATCAGATCAGGCCGGTCGCCGGTCGCCTCCAGTCGGGCCAGCTTCGCCGTCAGCGACACCGCTGCCTCGACCGGACCGACACCCGTCATCAGCGGCTGGATGCGGGCCCGCAGATGCGCGCCATATTCAGCCGGTGCCGCCATGACCGGCAGCACAGTGACCGTGCCAAAGCGTTCCAGCCGTGCCGTCATTCCCCTCGCTCATAGGCGCCAAGGAAAAAGCCGTCGGTGCCGGTTGAACCCGGCGACAACCGCACCCGCGCCTGCGGGCCTCCAGCCCACGGGGGTGTCACCGGCACGGGCCGGAAGCCGGGGTTGGCGGCCTCGAACGCATCGAGGCTGGCCTCATTCTCGCGGCTCAGCAGCGAGCAGGTGACATAGACCAGTCGCCCGCCCGGCTTCACCAGTTTCGCGGCCTGTCCCATGATCCGAACCTGCAGGGCATGCAGGCGCTCGACCTCATCGGGCTTGAGCCGCCACGCTTCCTCAGGGTGTCGCCGCAGGGTACCCGAGCCCGAACACGGCGCATCGACGAACACCAGATCCGCCTCGCCATTCATGTCCTCGGCCCCGCCGCCATTCGGCCCCAGCAGGCGCAATTCGGCAGCCACGCCAGCCCGGCCCAGACGCGGCACGATGTTGTCCAGCCGCTTTTGCACGACATCGCAGGCGACCAGCTGACCGGTGCCCTGCATGGCCTGCGCCAGCGCCAGCGTCTTTCCGCCGCCGCCCGCGCAATAGTCGACGACCGTCGTCTCCGGGCGGGCGTCGGCCAGCCAGGTGACCATCTGACTGCCCTCGTCCTGCACTTCGAAACGTCCGGCCTTGAAGCCCTCCAGCGCCTGGATGTTGGGCGGTGGCTCCGACGTGAGGCGCAGGCCCCACGGCGACCAGGGCATGGGCTCGGGCGACAGGCCCGCGGCGCGCAGTTCCGCCTCGACATCCTCGACCGTCGCCACGGCCCCGTTGATGCGCAGATCGATCGGCGCGCGCGGCGCCATCAGCGCGTGGGCCTCGGCCGCCCAGCCCTCGCCAAAGGTTGCCTTCAGATCCTCGACCACAAATTCGGGCAGACCCGCCTCGACCCAGCCGGGCAGCGCGCTGTCCTTGATCGCAAGCCGACCGCGTTCGTGCTTCGAAAGGGGCCCGGGGCCATAGCCCTCGCCCGTGTGCAGGGCCTCGATCTCTTCCAGCGACAGACCGTCGAGCACGCCAAGCGACCCGATCACCAGAGCCCGGCCGTCCTCGCGTCCGCCCATGATCCACGACAGGCGGCCGCGTGCACGCAAGACCTTGTAGACCCGGTCGGCGATCGCCTTGCGGTCCTTGGATCCCGCATAGCGGTTCTGCTGGCCCCAGGCCTTGACCACCACCTCGGCCGGTTGGCGTCCCTGGGCGATGGAGTCCAGGATGGAGGCGGCGGCGGCGAGGCGGGCGGCAGGGGTCATTCAGCGCTTTCAGACAAACAGGGCGGCGATGATCATGACCAGACCGGCCAGGCCACCCATCCACACCAGACTGCGCACATAGGGCACGCCGAACGCATAGAGCGGCACATAAAGGAGACGCGCCGCCAGATAGAGGTGCGCGCCCCACGCCGTCAGCTCACCGGTCTTGTCGGCCACGACCGCCATCAGCACGGCCGCGATGAACAGCGGCAGGGTCTCGAACAGATTGTCCTGGGCGCGCTTCAGCCGTCCGGCCAGCTTGCCCGGAGGCGGCGGATTGCCGTCTCGGGGGCCGGCGTTCCACTTGCCCCCCAGTTCCGCCGTGCGCGCAGCGCCCGCCGCCAGGATCTGTACCAGCGCCAGCACCAGGACGGCGGCCAGTACGATAAACTCAGGCGTCATATCCATGGCCAAAACCCTCCCTAGCCCTGCCGATAGTTGGGCGCTTCGCGCGTGATCATCACGTCATGGACGTGGCTTTCCCGCAGGCCCGCATTGGTGATGCGCACGAACCGGGCGCGCTTTTGATACTCATCGATGGTCGCCGCCCCGACATAGCCCATGGCGGCGCGCAGGCCCCCGACCATCTGGTGGATGACAGGCGAGATCGGCCCCTTGTAGGGGGTCTGCCCCTCGATGCCCTCGGGCACGAGCTTTTCGGACGAGACCTCTTTCTGGAAGTAGCGATCGGCCGAGCCGCGGGCCATGGCCCCGACCGAGCCCATGCCCCGATACGACTTGTAGGACCGGCCCTGGTACAGGAAGACCTCGCCCGGGCTCTCGTCCGTGCCGGCGAACATCGAGCCCATCATGGCCACGCTCGCCCCGGCCGCGATGGCCT
>CAXICH010000192.1:0-4684 GCA_964022245.1 uncultured Alphaproteobacteria bacterium | reverse complement strand
CCGCGAAGGCGGCCGCACCGTCGGCGCCGGCGTGGTCTCCAAGATCACCGAGTAAGCGACGGCCTCAAGCCGCGCGCCTCCACGAGGCGAGCATTGGCCTGGGAAACGACAGAACCCCCGCCGGAGCGATCCGGCGGGGGTTCTTCTTTTGGCCTTCGCCCCCCGGGCGACAAACACGGTAAAGAGACCCGCCTGCCGGTGCGGAGGCTTGTGCCCGTCCTGAACCGTGCCAGGGTGGTGGCGTTAAGGATTGGGAAACCATGCGCCGCTCGCTTCACATCGGTATCTTCATTGGCACCCTGCTGGGGATGTCGGCCTGTGCCGCGTACGGGCCGCATGATGGCAGCGTGGCCGGACCCTATGGATCGGTCGAAGCGGGTCGCGACCGCTGATCCGGCGCTGACGGCAAAGGAATTCGTGGCGGACGGGGGAAAACCCCCTTATCATCCGTCGTGCGGCAGTCGCTGATTGCGCCGCGTTATGGTTCCCACCCCCCTAAATGTTACTCATCGCCATTGTCGTCGTTCTGCTTCTGATCGTGCTGAACGGCCTTTTCGCCATGACCGAATTGGCGGTCGTGACATCCCGCCGGTCCAAGCTTCAGAGTCGCGCCGAACGCGGGGATCGCGGGGCCCGTTCGGCGCTCAAACTGTCGGAAGACCCCACCCATTTCCTGTCGGCGGTCCAGGTCGGGATCACCTTGATCGGCATTCTGGCGGGTGCCTATGGCCAGGCGGCGATCGCCGGGGATCTGAACCGGATTCTTGAGGCGGCCTTCCCGGGATTGAACGCCTATACCGAGGTCTTCTCCACCCTGCTGGTGGTCATCTGCATCACCTATGTCTCGCTGATCGTCGGCGAACTGGTGCCCAAGCGCCTCGCGCTGATCTTCCCCGAGAGCATCGCGGCCAAGATGGCGGCGCCGATCTCGACCGTGGCCATCATCCTGCATCCCTTCGTGCTGCTGCTGACGGCCTCGACCTCGGGCATTCTCAAGGTCATGGGCGTGAAGGACCGGGACGGGTCCGACGTCACCCAGGAAGAGGTCGAGTCGATGATCGCCGAGGGCACGGCGTCCGGCCTGATCGAGCCCGAAGAGCAGGAGATGATCGAGGAAATCCTGCGTCTCGGGGACCGTCCGATACGGGTGGCCATGACGCCCCGCCACGAGGTCTTCTGGATCGCGCTGGACGAGGAGGAGGGAGCCCTTCGCGCCGAGATCCGCACCTGTCCCTATTCGCGGATCGTGGTGGCCCGTGACAGCGACGTCGATAACCCGCTGGGCGTGGTCCACAAGAAGGACCTGCTGGACAGCCTGCTCGACAACGGAGAGTTCAACGTCGAGAAGCTGGTGCAGGAGCCCGCCTTCATTCCCCAGTCGACCTCGGTGCTCAAGGCCCTCGGGATCATGAAGGCGTCGAAGGTCCACATGGCCTTCCTCGTCGACGAGTACGGGGCCTTCGAAGGCGTGGTCACGGTCACCGACCTGCTGGAAATGATTGCTGGCGATTTTGACGAAGGCCACGATGAGGAAGAGGCCTATATCCGCCGCCGCGAGGACGGCAGCTGGCTGGTCGATGGCCAGGCCGATATTGAGGAGCTGGCCGATACGCTCGGGGAGGATTTCGGCGAGGTCGACGGTTTCCACACCGTCGCCGGTCTGATCCTGCACCAGTTGTCGCGCGTCCCCGACGAGGGCGAGGTTCTTCAGGTCGGTCGTTTCGAGGTCGAGGTCATCGACATGGATGACCGGCGGATCGACAAGCTGCTGTTCCGGGCCGTGATCGCCCCGGATGCATCGGCACCCGCTCCGGAGCACGACTGAGGCCTTGCCGGCGGGCCGTCATAATGCTCGTCGGGACGTGAATGCCTGCTTGAAATGCGCCGCGCGCTGGGGCATACGCCCCTTCTGGTCAAGACCGCGCGCCGATGGGTCCGCCCACGGCGCGTTGTTCATTGTCCGGGCCACAGGAGTGTAGCTCAGCTGGTAGAGCATCGGTCTCCAAAACCGAGGGTCGTGGGTTCGAGTCCCTCCACTCCTGCCATTTCCCCTGTTGCCATCACCTGGGAATGCCCATGTGGGGGGTGACAGACTGAAAGTTTTGAAGAGACAGCATATGGCCAAGGCGAAAACACCGGGTGGACGTCGGACGGCGGGGGGCAAGGGCCCGGTCGCCGCCCAGACCGTTTCGGTCGATACCCCGGCGCCGAAAAAGCGGACCTCGCCGGTCCAGTTCTTCTCCCAGGTCCAGGCGGAAGGTCGCAAGATCGTCTGGCCGAGCCGTAAGGAAACCTGGATCACCTCGGTGATGGTGTTCATCATGGTGCTTCTGGCCGCTGCCTTCTTCTTCGTGGTCGATTTCGGCCTGAGCGCGATCTCGCAGCGCATTCTCGCCATCGGCTCCTGAGGATATCGATATGACCGACGCCGCCCCCGCCGCCGCGCCCAATCCGCGCCACAAGTGGTATATCGTTCACGCCTATTCGAACTTCGAAAAGAAGGTGAAGCAGCACCTGGAAGACCAGGCGCGCCAGCAGGGCCTCAGCGACTATTTCTCCGAAATTCTGGTGCCGGCCGAAGAGGTCGTCGAGATCCGTCGGGGCCGCAAGGTCAACTCCGAGCGCAAATTCATGCCCGGCTATGTGCTGGTCCGGATGGAGCTGACCGACGAGGCCTACCACCTCGTCAAGAACACGCCCAAGGTTACCGGCTTCCTTGGCGCCCAGGGCGGCACCAAGCCGCTGCCGGTCTCGGAGCGTGAGATCCAGAACATCATCGGCACCTCGGAAGAGGGCGTCGAGCGGCCCAAGCCCCGCATCCACTTCGACATCGGCGAGACCGTCAAGGTCGTCGACGGACCGTTTGCCAGCTTCGACGGTCAGGTCGAAAGCGTCGACGAGGACAACGCCCGCCTGCGCGTCGCCGTGTCCATCTTCGGCCGCCCGACCCCGGTCGACCTGGAATACAACCAGGTGGAAAAGGTCTCGGGCTAGAGCCTCACCCAGGCCCCCGCTTTCGAACGGCGGTATTCGGTGATACCCCTTTACGATGAGGGGACTGTTGGTACTGGCCAGTGTGGGGGTGGCGGTCCTTTTGCAGGTCGCGCCAGCGCTCGCCCAGAACACCCCGACCGATCCGACCCTGCCGGAGTCCCGCGTCGATGATATCGTCGTGGATGGACGCCCGCTTGAGGTGATCGCCGAAGAGTTCGTCGCGACCCTTTCGGCGCCGCCACGCAGCCGGGGACTGGCCCGCTGGAGCGGTACCGTCTGTATCGGTGTGGTCAATTTCCGCAACGACGTCGCCCATCTGATCATCGACCGCATTTCAGAGGTCGCCGAAGATCTCGACATTCGGCTGGGCCAACCGGGGTGCAAGCCCAATCTCGTGATCGCGGGCACGGACGATGCCTCTGGCCTGGCCCGGGAAATGGTTCGCCGGTACCGACGGCCCTTCTTCCGGTACGGCTATACGCGCTCAAACCGGGGCAGCGGGGCTCTGGCCGCCTTCCAGACCACGGACGCTCCGGTCCGCTGGTGGCACATGAGCCTGCCGATCAACACGATCGACGGCTCACCCGCCATTCGTCTGCCGGGACAGGGCTACTGGGTATCCCCGTGCGCGGGGTCCAGACGGGGCAGCCGCACCTGCGACGCCATCACCGACCATCTCACGCGGCTGATCATCATCATCGACATCGACCGGGTTGCGGGCCGGACGGTGGCCCAACTGGCCGACTATCTGACGCTGGTCGCCCTGGCCCAGATCGAACCCGACGCCGGCTACAGCGCCTTTAACACCGTGCTGAACCTGTTTGACCCGGACCTGCAGGTCACCGGGTTGACCGACTGGGACCTGATCTATCTGAACGCCCTCTATTCCGGGGAGGACGAGCGGCTCGATCCGCGCGAACAGGCCGCCCGTATGGTGCCCGCCCTGAGGGCGCGGGAAGGGGACTGACCGCATTTGCCAATCGGCGCCGCGTCCGCTATACGCGCGCCTCGCTCTGATCAGGGCGGTGCGGGCTTGCCCGCACAAATCCGTGGGAGGCCGCCATGCCGGACCACGGCTCATCCGCAGGGATTGATTTCCCCGCTTCATAGGAGAGACCAATGGCCAAGAAGATTCTCGGCTACATCAAGCTGCAGGTGCCCGCGGGCTCCGCCACGCCTTCGCCCCCGATCGGGCCGGCGCTCGGTCAGCGCGGCGTCAACATCATGGGCTTCTGCAAGGAGTTCAACGCGCGCACCGAGAAGGAAGGCAAGGGCACGCCCCTGCCGACCGTCATCACCGTCTATCAGGACAAGAGCTTCACCTTCATCACCAAGACGCCGCCGGCGACCTGGTACCTGAAGGAGGCGACCAAGCTGAAGTCGGGCGCCAAGGCCACCGGTCGCGAGACCGTTGGCAAGATCACCCGCACCCAGCTGCGCGAGATCGCCGAAAAGAAGATGAAGGACCTGAACGCCAACGATATCGAGGCCGCGGCCAAGATCATTGAAGGCTCCGCCCGCGCCATGGGCCTGAACGTGGTGGAGGCCTAAGCCATGACCAAGCAAACCAAGCGTATCAAGGCCTGGACCGGCGACCGTGAAACGGTCCTGCCGTTTGCCGAAGCCATCAAGGCCGTCAAGGACAACGCCAAGGCCAAGTTCGACGAGTCGATCGAGATCGCCGTCAACC
>CAXICH010000191.1:0-4690 GCA_964022245.1 uncultured Alphaproteobacteria bacterium | reverse complement strand
CCAGCCCGACGTTGCGGATGGCGCCGAGGGCGTACAGGACCGCGCCCTTGCCCTCGTCGTCCCAGGCCACGTCGAAGTCGGCCGACGAGCGGTTGATGTCGGGCGCCAGCAGGGTCACCCCGGCCTTGCGCGCGTCCTGGTAGAAGATGGCCAGCTTGTCGGTATTGGAAATGTCCAGCGACATGGAGGCGGCGAAGAACTCGACCGGATGGTTCGCCTTGAGCCAGCCCGTCTGATAGCTGATCATCGCATAGGCAGCGGCGTGCGACTTGTTGAAACCGTAGCCCGCGAACTTGGCCACCAGATCGAAGATGCCGCCCGACTGTTCTTCGGACACGCCGCGTTCCGAGGCGCCCTTGACGAAGCGCGCCCGCTGGAAGTCCATCTCCTCCTGCTTCTTTTTGCCCATGGCGCGACGGAGGAGGTCGGCCTCCCCCAGGCTGTAGCCGGCCAGGATCTGGGCGATCTGCATCACCTGTTCCTGGTAGATGATGACGCCGTAGGTCTCCTTCAGAACCTCGGCCAGTGAGGGATGCAGGGTATCGACCTCGGCCCGACCGAATTTGCGGTCGATATAGACGTCGATGTTCTCCATCGGCCCCGGCCGGTAGAGCGAGATCAGGGCGGTGACTTCCTCGATCGACTCGCAGCGCATCTTGCGCAGGGTGTCGCGCATGCCCTGCGATTCCAGCTGGAACACGCCGACCGTCTGACCCGACGCCATCAGGTCATAGGTCGCCCGGTCATCCAGCGGGAGCAGCGAGAAATCGACCGCCGCACCGCGACGCTCCAGATAGCCGTGGGCCCGGTCGAGAACCGTCAATGTCTTCAGGCCGAGGAAGTCGAACTTCACCAGACCGGCAGGCTCGACCCATTTCATGTTGAACTGGGTGGCCGGAATGTCTGACCGCGGGTCCTTGTAGAGCGGCGTCAGCTCGACCAGCGGCCGGTCGCCGATGACGATGCCCGCCGCGTGGGTCGACGCATTCCGATACAGGCCTTCCAGCTCCAGCGCCGTGGCCAGCAGGGTCGCGACCGCCGGTTCGTCGTCACGCGCCTGTTTGAGACGCGGCTCCAGCTCGATAGCCTGGGCCAGGGTGACCGGATTGGCAGGGTTGGCGGGCACCATCTTGGCCAGCCGGTCGACCTGACCCAGCGGCATCTGCAGCACCCGGCCGACATCGCGCAGCACGGCCCGTGCCTGCAGGGTGCCAAAGGTGATAATCTGGGCGACGCGATCCTCGCCATAGTGCTTCTGCACATAGGCGATCACCTCTTCCCGACGCTCCTGACAGAAGTCGATATCGAAGTCGGGCATCGAGACCCGCTCGGGATTCAGGAACCGCTCGAACAGCAGGCCGAACCGCAGGGGGTCGAGGTCCGTGATCGTCAGGGCCCAGGCCACCAGCGAGCCCGCACCCGACCCCCGGCCGGGGCCGACCGGAATGCCCTGCAGCTTGGCCCATTTGATGAAGTCCGACACGATCAGGAAGTAGCCGGGGAAGCCCATCTGCTGGATGACGCCGACCTCGAACTCCAGCCGGTCCCAATAGGCCTGTTCGGGCGCGGCGGCCTCGACCGCGGCCAGCCGGGCCTTCAGCCCCTCGCGGGCCTGAAACGCCAGCTCATCGGCCTCATCCCGCCCCTCCCCGGTATCGAACCGCGGCAGGATCGGCGCGCGCGTCGGCACCAGAAAGGCACAACGCTTTGCGATCTCCAGCGTGTTGTCGCAGGCCTCGGGCAGGTCCGTGAACAGGGTTCGCATGTCCGAGGCGGATTTGAACCAGTGGTGCGAGGTCACCCGGCGGCGGTCGTCCTGACCGGTGAAGGCACCGTCGGCGATGCACAGCAGGGCGTCGTGGGACCGGGCCCGGTCGGCCCGCACGAAATAGACGTCATTGGTCGCCACCAGCGGCGTTCCGGTCTCATAGGCCCAGGCCACCAGTCCGGCCTCGGCCTGACGCTCTTCCGCGACGTCATGGCGCTGGAGCTCGACATAGAAGCGGTCGCCGAACACCCGCGACATCTCGGCCAGCGCCTCGTGCGCCTCCGCCTCCCGCCCCTGCACAAACAGGGGATCGATCGGGCCATCCGGTCCCCCCGACAGCAGGATCAGACCCTCGGCGTGCGTGCAGACCCGCTCCCAGGCCACGCCCGGCTCGGCCAGATCGCCAGCTTCCAGATAGGCCAGTGACGACAGGGCAGACAGATTCCGCCAGCCGAGCTCGTTCTGCACCAGCAGAAGCACCGTCGGCAGCCGGGCCCAACGCTCGGACCGTTGCCCCCCGACGCCCGTCACCGGCAAGGCGCAACCGACAATCGGCTGAACACCCGTGGCCTTGGTCGCCTGGCTGAACTCGAGAGCCCCGAACAGATTGGTGCGGTCGGCGATGGCCACCGCCGGCATCCCGGCTTCTGCCGCCAGCTTGCCCAGAGCCGAAGCCTTGATCGCCCCTTCCAGCAGGGAATAGGCGGATCGGGCCCGCAGATGGACAAAGTTGTCGCCGAACGCCTCTGTCACCGACTGTCTCCCTGCCCTGCGGCCCACACTCGCGACGACTATGAGAGGATTCTGGCGTCAGGCACCCCGGCAGCTCGAATCCATCCCCAGCCGCGCGACGGGTCGGTGGATCAATAGGCCAGCAGGGCCGCCTGCCACGCCATCCAGACAAAGCCGCCGCACGATGCCAGCGACAACACTTCCCGTACCCAACGCGCCATGATCAGCCTCCGTGACGATGTTCCACTTCTGTTCTATGTTCTGTTTCCGTTCCCTGTCAACACCGCGACTTGAAACCTTTCTGCATCCACCATCGTATCCAGACTCATGACCCGGATCCTGATCACGCTTGCCGCCCTCATCGCTGCCTGCAGCCCCGCCCCGCCCGCGCCCGCCGAGGCTCCGCCTCCGGGCAGCCAGATCGCCGTCTTTGCCGGCGGCTGTTTCTGGTCGGCCGAAAAAGCCTTCGAGAACGTCCGGGGCGTGTCGTCCGTGGTCTCGGGGTTCGCCGGCGGGACCGTCGCCAATCCGACCTATGCCCAGGTCGTTCGCGGCGGTACCGGCCATCGCGAGGCCATCCAGGTTACCTTTGACCCGACCGTCGTCAGCTACCGGGCGCTGGTCGACCGGTTCTGGCGTACCATCGACCCCACCGACCCGGGCGGCACCTTCTGCGATCGCGGGCCCAGCTACGAGACCGCTGTCTTCGCGACGGCCGCGCAACGGCCCGCCGCCACCGCCTCGCGCGCGGCGGCCGAGCGCGCGCTCGGCCAGAGCTTCACCACGCCGGTGCTTGCGGCCGCCCGTTTCTGGCCGGCCGGAAACGAACATCAGGACTACGCGCGTCGCAATCCGGGCCGCTACGAGGGCTATCGCGTCGGCTGCCGCCGCAGCCCGGCCCTGCGCCGGGTCTGGGGCGATGCCGCGGTCGAATGAGCCTCAGCCGATCTTGACGCCGGGCGGCGGGACGCTGTCGGCCGGGACGAAGAAGTCCGGCATCAGCGGCTTGGTCGGATCGACGCGATAGACGTCGAAATCCCGCACCCCCTGCTCGTAGAGGAAGCTGTCGTCGATCAGGAACCGGCCCGTATTCTCGCGCGCGGGGAGGCAGAAGAGGGCGTGGGCCGCATCGGCCAGAATGTCCGGCGTGCGACAGTGGGCCAGCCCCTCCTTGCCCGTCAGGGCAAACTCGATGGCCGCGGTCGCTACGGCCGTGCGGGGCCACAGGGCGTTGAAGGCGATGCCGTCGCCCTTGAACTCCTCGGCCATGCCCAGCATCGCCAGGCTCATATTGTACTTGGCCATCGAATAGGCGACGTGCGAGCCGAACCAGTGGGGCGACAGGTCCAGCGGCGGTGACAGGGCCAGAACATGCGGGTTGGCCGCCTGCTTCAGATGCGGGATGCAGGCCCTGGAGACCAGAAACGTCCCCCGGCCGTTGACCTGATGCATCAGGTCATAGCGCTTCATGTCGGTGGCCAGGGTGCCGGTCAGCTGGATGGCCGAGGCATTGTTGACGCAGATGTCGATGCCGCCGAACCGTTCGACCGTGGCCTCGACCGCCGCCATGACCGACTCCTCGCTGCGGACGTCCACGACCAGCGGCAGGGCCTTACCCCCCGCGGCCTCGATCTCTTCGGCGGCGGAATAGATGGTGCCGGGCAGGTGTTTGTGCGCCTCGGCGGTCTTGGCGGCGATCACGATATTGGCGCCGTCCCTGGCCGCGCGCAGGCCGATCGCCAGCCCGATCCCCCGGCTGGCCCCCGTGATGAAGAGCGTTTTCCCGTTGAGCGACATCGGCGCGGTCCTCCAGTGCATTTCGATGGAAAACCGATAGCATGGGATGACCTGCAATAACGATGGCCCGCGACATGACCGACTCCCTTCCCTTCCGGATCACCCGCGACGGCGCCGTGGCCCATCTGCGACTGTCACGCCCGGAAGCGTCCAATGCGCTCGACATGCGCTTCTGGAGGGGGCTCGGTCCGGCGCTGAAGGATCTGGACGCCGGTGGCGATGTGCGGGCGCTGGTCCTGTCGGGCGAGGGACGGAATTTCTGCGCCGGGATGGACATCTCGGTCTTCTCGGGCGGCGCGATACTGGGCACCGATACCGCCGCCGAGCGCCAGGCCTTCCATCAGGCGGCGCGCGACCTGCAGGACGCCCTGTCGATGCTGGAGCGGGTGCGCT
>CAXICH010000190.1:0-4773 GCA_964022245.1 uncultured Alphaproteobacteria bacterium | reverse complement strand
GTCCAGATCAGCACCGTCAGGCCATCCTTGTCGGGGGGCAGGGCGATGGGCGCACTGGCCTTCAGTCCGGCGTCGCCCAGCCAGCCGTTGATCTCGGCATCAGTGAAGCCCAGCCGCCGGTGCTGGTGCTCCTCGCGCAACTCCTCGAGGTCGTGCGGGGCAAAGTCGACGATCAGCAGCTTGCCGCCGGGCATGACCAGCCGGGCCGCCTCGTTGATCGCTGTGGCCGGGTCCGCCAGATAGTGCAGGACCTGATGCACCAACACCAGATCGGCGCTTTGCGAGGGCAGCCGGGTCGCGAAGATGTCGCCGTGTCGCAGCTCGACCTTGCCGACACCCGCCTGGGCCACCTTGGCACGGGCGATGTTCAGCATGTTCTGCGAGAGGTCGAGGCCGACCGCCATGCGCGCCCGTCCGCCCAGAAGGGTCAGCATGCGGCCCGAGCCGGTGCCCAGATCGACCAGCCGCTCGAACGGGCCGGGTCCGGCCGCGCGCTCGATCGCGGCCTCCACCGCCGATTCGCATACATAGAGGGAGCGGATGCGGTCCCACTGCGGCGCAACCTGTTCGAAATAGGCCTCGGCGGCGGCCTCGCGATCGCGGCGTACCTCGTCCAGCCGGCGGTGATCCTGTTCACTGGAGCGATCGTCAAGAAGGTCCAGCACCGTGTCGACCAGGCGCCGGGCCGTGGGGTCGGATGACAGGCGGTAATAGACCCGCGCCCCGTCCGGGAACCGCTCGATCAACCCCGCTTCGGTCATCAGCTTCAGGTGCCGCGACACGCGCGGCTGGCTCTGGTCGAGGATGTGGGACAGCTCCATAACCGACAGCTCCTCCCCGGCGAGCAGCGCCAGCACCCGCAGCCGGGTCGGCTCGCCCGCTCCGCGCAGGGCCTCTATGGTCTGATCTGCCGTCCAATTCATGAGATCATATAAAGATATCCTTATACGATTATGCAAGCAAAATCGGGCGACGGAACCGGTCCGCTGGCCCGTGAGTCGGCAGAGAGCGCAGCGAGGAGGCGTGACATGTCCAGAATGGCGATTATCCCGGTCGTGGGTCTGATGGCGGCTTTGGTGGCCTGCGGTCCGGTCCCGGAGGAGGAAGTCGATGCTGCGCCTGTCGCGCAGGTGGCGCCGGATCCGGAAAACACCCGGCCGGTCACGGAGGGGGCGGGCGCCGCGCCGTCGGCGGCCGTTGCGGAAGAGCCCCGCCGACGCCGGCGAGGGCCAGAGGGGGGCGAGCAGACCTTGCGGGGGCTCGAACAGCGGATGCTGGCCGGCTTCGACCGGCTGGATATCGATGGCGACGACCGGCTGACGCCCGACGAGCTGGCCGCAGGGGACGGTCCGGGTGGCGCACGCATGCTGCGCCGGGCGGATACTGACGGCAACGGCACCCTGACCCGCGACGAGGTCCGCCAGGCCGCCGGGGCCTTGTTCGAAATGATGGACGTCGACGGCAATGGGGTGGTCACCGAGGCCGAACGCCCTCGCCGCGACCGCTAGTCGGGGACCGGCGTCACCAGCGGCTGGTCCGCGAACAGGGCCGTCAGGTTCTGCATCAACAGCATCAGCATGCCCTGCACCGACTCGGTCGTGGCGCCCCCCGTGTGCGGCGTCAGCACCGTGTTCGGCACATCGGCCCAGCGCGCCGGATCGGTCGGTTCGTCCTCATAGACATCCAGCGCTGCGGCCCCCAGCGTTCCGGCGTTCAGCGCGGCGATCAGGGCGTCCTCATCGACCAGACTGCCGCGCGCCACATTGACCAGCAGGCCGGATGATCCCAGCACCGCCATGACCCCGGCGTCGATCAGGCCGCGATTGTCCTCGTCCGCCTTGCACGCCACGACGAGAATGTCCGAGCCCTGCGCCAGCGCCATCAGACTCTCGGCCTGCGGCCACCTCACGTCCTTGGGCCGGGGGCCCCACCACTGAACTGACATTCGCAGGGCAGCGGCCCGTTCGGCCACCGCCTGACCGATCAGGCCCATGCCTACGATGCCGACCCGCGCCCCCTTCAGCGACGGGGTGATCAGCCGCGCTTCCGGCGTCCAGCCACCGCTGCGCAGGGTCCGGTCGCCCTCGACCAGCCGTCGCCGCGACGCCAGGATCAGGCCGATGGCATGGTCCGCCACATCCTCATGATTGACCGCCGGCGCATGGGTGACCGGAAGGCCCCGCGACCGGCACCAGCCCACATCGATGCCGTCATAGCCCGAGGTGAAACAGGCGATCAGTCTCAGCGAGGGCAGCCGCTCGATCAGCGCCGTATCCAGCGGAAACTCGCCCGCCACCACCAGCGCCTGGATGTCGCGCTCGGCCTCGACCGGCGGATTCTCCCAGAACCGGTAGACGTCATAGGTCGACTCCAGAAAGCCGGTCAGCGGCGCCAGATGCCGCTGCATGATCAGGACTGCGGGGCGTTGGGTCATGGCGCGATCCTTTCCCTTCGACGGCCCGCTGGCAAGGGCCGCCATCCTGTCAGGGGTTTCATGCGGCCGCCTCATTCCCGACCCAATTCGCTACAAGTGTAGCGTTACAAATGTAGCGAGGCCATCATGCCCCCCAGCCCTATCGACCAGCTGCCCCGACGCGAGCGCGAGATGTTCGAGACTCTCTACCGACTCGGGCAGGCGACTGCCGCCACCCTGCGCGGCGTGCTGGCCGATCCGCTCAGCGACTCGGCGGTGCGGACCCTGCTCTCCCGGCTGGAGGCCAAGGGTCTGGTCCGGCGCACGGCCGGGCCGGACGGCTTTGTCTACGCGCCCGTGCCCCGCACCGACGCGGTGGCCGAGGGCGCGCTCAAGCGGATGGTCGACACCTTCTTTGCCGGCTCGGCCGCCAGCGCGGCGACCGCGCTTCTCGGACTGGGCCAAACCCTGACTCCCGACGAGGCCGAAGCCCTGCGCCGCACCATCGACCGGATGGGCGACCCGGGGGCGGGAGGCGACCGCTCATGATCGTCGTCCTGATCCTCTCGCTGGCCCTCAAGTCCGCCCTTGTCGCAGGCGCGGGCCTTCTCTGTGCCATGACCTTGGCGCGCGGCGCCCCGGACCGCGCCAACATCCTGCGGGCGACCGTCTGCCTGCTGCTGGCGCTTCCGATCGTGACACTGGCCTTGCCCGCGTGGAAGCTGGCGCTGCTTCCGGCCTCTGCGGCCACCGCTCCCGAAGGCGTCCCTGCACCCTTATGGCAGGGCGAGATCGGGCCGGTCGCCGGCGTGGCGATCGAGGCCGCCATGCCCTGGCCCTCGCCGCTGGGTCTCGCCGCGCTTGTCTGGCTGGCGGGCGGTCTGTTCGTTGCCGGGCGTCTGGTGCTGGGCATACTGACGCTGGATCGCTGGACGTCCGAGGGGCAGGCCGTGACCTGTCCGGCGTGGCGCGCGTCGCTGGACCGGCTCTGCTCCGGGCGACGGCCGCAGCTGGTGGTGAGCGCGCGCCTCCCCGGACCGGTCAGCTGGGGCGTTCCGCCCGGCACCATCCTGCTCGACCTTGCCAGCCTGTCAGACCCGCGGACCGCCGAGGCCGTCCTCGCCCATGAGCTGGCGCACCTGAAGCGCGGCGACTGGTTGTTCCTGATCCTGTCGCGGCTGGCGCTGGCCCTGTTCTGGTTCAACCCGCTGGTCTGGGCGCTGCATGCCACGCTCGTCGCCCGCACCGAGGAAGCGGCCGACGCCGCCGCCGCGGCATGCATGGATCGCCGGACCTATGCCCACGCCCTCGTGCGCAGGGCCAGTCAGCCCGGCGCTGCTACCGCTCTCCCGTGGAGCTCGACCGCCATGGCGGGCGATGCCCGCTCTCTCAAGAAAAGGATCGATTGCCTGATGACCGACCATGTTCCCCATGCCCGTCCGCTGACCGTGGCCGCGACCGTGGCCGCGCTTTCGCTGCTGGCCACCCCGCTTGCCGCCCTGCAGGTAACGCAGGACCCGCCGCCGCCTGCGCCCGCTGCGCCGCCCGCACCTTCGGCGCCTGTGCTGGCCCTCGCTCCCCTGCCGCCGCTGCCCGCACCCCCGGCACCGCCGCCGCCCCCGCGCCGATTGCAGGACCCGCCGACCCCTCCGGCTCCGCCCGCACCTCCGACCTCGCGCTCATACACCCGGACCATCTCCTGGAGTCAGGCCACGCCTGAAGAACGCGCTGAAGTCGACCGCGCCCGGGCCCAGGCCAGCGTCGCTCGCCAACAGGCCGAAGTCGCCCGCGCCCAGGCAGAGCAGGCCCGCGCCGAAGCGGTCGTCGCCCGCGAGCAGGCGGCGGTTGCCCGCCAGCAGGCCGCCGTCGCCCGTCAGGATGCCGGTCGCCAGATGGCTGAGGGGGCAGAGCAGATGCTGGTCGGCGCCCGCCAGATGCGTGAGGAAGCCACCCGGCTCGAAGACCCCGCCTATCGCGCGGAGCAGATCGCGCGCAACCGCGCGCGAGGCGAAACGGTCACCGATGCCGACCTTCGCGCCCTCGCGCCCCGCCTGCGGCAACAGGCCGAGGACCTGGAACGCAAGGCCGTCGAGATGCGGGAGCGCGCCAGCCGGATGGGGTAAGGGGAGGGACGGGAGGTGCGACGACACCTCCCGTCCGGCTTACCGCCCGAATTTCTGGAACTTGATGCGGTGGGGGATGAGGCTGTCGACGCCCAGACGGCGCTTCTTGTCTTCCTCATAGGCTTCGAAATTGCCCTCGAACCATTCGACGTGGCTGTCGCCTTCGAAGGCGAGAATGTGCGTCGCCAGACGGTCCAGGAACCAGCGGTCGTGGGAGATGACCACGGCGCAGCCGGC
>CAXICH010000189.1:0-4791 GCA_964022245.1 uncultured Alphaproteobacteria bacterium | reverse complement strand
CGGCATCGTGCAGGGGTTTCAGCGCCACGACCAGCTGCGCGGTCGAGCAGTTGGGATTGGCGATGATGTTCTTCTTCGTCGCCAGCTTGATGGCGTCGGGGTTCACCTCGGGCACGATCAGCGGCACGTCCGGGTCCATCCGGAAGGCCGAGGAGTTGTCGATCACAATCGGACCGGCCTTGCCGATCTTCTCGGACCATTCGCGGCTGACGTCACCGCCGGCACTCATCAGCACCAGATCGACGGTCGAGAAGTCAAAGCTGTCGATGCTCTCGCATTTGACGTTCAGGTCGCCGAAGCTGACCTCGATCCCCTTGGACTTGCGCGAGGCCACCGCGTGCAGCTTCTCGACCGGAAAGTTCAGTTCCTCGAGGATGTTCAGCATTTCCCGGCCGACATTGCCGGTGGCGCCTACGACGGCGACGCGATAGCCCATAATGGTATGTCCTTCGGACGCCCTACGCTCGCGCCGCGGGTGCTCGCTGCTTGAGGGCTGGTGGGAAAGTGGGTGTGCAGCCCATGTAGTCATTCCCCCGTGCCACGCAATCGCTTTTCAGTCGCGGCGAGGCCCGCTAAGCCCGGCTCATGGTTTCCCGTATCGAACGCGTCCACGCGAAAAAGCTGAAAGACGGCGCTCTCAGGCCCGACCCGGGGCAGGACGCGGCCCTCAAGGCCCTGGCCCGGCTGGAAAAGGATCTGAAGCGGCGCGGCCTGTTCGGCGGCGTGCCCGAGGTGCGCGGCGTCTATCTTTATGGCCCGCCGGGACGCGGCAAATCCATGCTGATGGACCTGTTCTTCGCCCAGGTGCAGGAGCCGCGAAAGACCCGCGCCCACTTCCACGCCTTCCTCTCGCGGGTCCACGCCCTGATGCGCAGCTGGCGGGAGGGCGACAAGGCGGCGCGCAAGGCCACCTTCGGCCAGTGGAAGGGGGACGATCCGATCGGCCCCGTCGCCGCCCTGATCGCTTCCGAGGCCCGCCTGCTGTGCTTCGATGAGCTGCAGGTCACCGACATCACCGACGCCCTGATCCTCGGGCGCCTGTTCCAGGCCCTGTTCGAGCACAAGGTGGTGCTGGCCGTCACCTCGAACCGCCGACCACAGGACCTGTATCTCAACGGCGTCAATCGCGAGCTTTTCGTCCCCTTCATCGATCTCATCGAGGCCCGCTGCGAGCGGGTCGAGGTGGCGGGCGAGCGCGACTGGCGGATCGACCGGCTGGCGACCTCGCGGGTCTGGTATGCCCCCGCCGACATGGGTCGCAAGCTCGCCTTCGACGGGTTGTGGGACGACCTGAAGGGCGACCAGCCGGAAGAACCCGCGCACATGCAGGTCATGGGCCGCGACGTGGTTATCGAACGGACAGCGGGAGGCATGGCCCGCGCCACCTTTGCCGAGCTGTGCCAGCGGGCACTGGGCGCCAATGACTATCTGGCGCTGGCCGGGCGTTTCCACACCCTGTTCCTCGAGGATGTCCCGGTGCTGCGCCCCGATGACCACGCCGCCGCCCGCCGTCTGGTGACCCTGATCGATGCCCTGTATGAAGCCCGGACGCGGCTGGTGGTTCTGGCCGCCGCCCCGGCCGAGGGCCTCTATCCTGAAGGGCAGGAGACCTTCGAGTTCGGCCGCACCATATCGCGCCTGAAGGAAATGACCGGCAAGGCCTGGCTGTCCGCCACAGGATCGCCCCCCTCGCCCCCTACAGCCTGAGTGAACCCCAAAGGGAGATGTTGATGTTTCGTCGTTTGAGCGCCCTTGCGCCCCTGGTTGCCGCCCCCGCCCTGCTGATGGCGATGCCCGCCCTTGCCGCCTCGGACCCGGGTGCTGTCTCCGCGTCGGCGCCGGTCGCGGCCCCGGCCCAGGAGGCCCTTGTCGGCCTGACTCCGGCCGAGGTCCGCGCCTGGCTGATCGAGAAGGGGGCCACAGTTGAGGAACCCCGGACCATCGAGGGTCAGACCCTGCTGCGCGTGAATGACGGCAGCACCAACTGGCTGATTTTCTTCTACGGCTGCGACGCCACCGGCCGCTGCCAGGACATCCAGTTCGCCGCCAACATCGTGGCCGGCGGCCTGTCGCTGGATCGCATCAATGCCTGGAACCGCGAGCAGCGCTTCGTGAAGGCCTATCTGCAGACGAACCCGGACGGCTCCAATGCGGCCGTGCTGCAGTTCGATGTGCTTCTTCAGCCCGGGCTGGATGTCGAGCAGATGAACGACCCGACGGTCGTCTGGCTGGAACTGCTGGCCCGCTTCATCGAGGGCCTGATCGCGCCCACCACCCAGACCACAGCCCCCGCCCCGGTGACCCTGCCCACCACGGGATCGTAGGCTTCAGTAAATCAGGTCGTCGGGTCCGGCGCGTTCGCCGGGCCCGCGCCTGACACTGGCGGCCAGCGCCAGACCAAAGGTCAGAACCCCGACGCGTCCCATGAACATCAGGGCGATGACGGTCGCCTTTCCCGGGTCCGTCAGACCGCCGGTGACGCCGGTCGACAGTCCGACCGTGCCGATCGCCGAGATCGCCTCGAAGGCCAGCGCCTCCAGCGGGGCGGCCTCGACCCAGGCGAGGCCGAATACCGCCACAAACAGCACCAGCACGTAAAACGAGATCGAGGCCGCAGCCAGCTGGATGCGGTCGGGGGGCACCGCATGCCCCAGCACCCGGACCCGGGTCTGGCCTCTCAGCGTGGCGACGACCAGCGCCACCAGCGTGGCCAGTGTGGTGGACTTCAGTCCCCCGCCCGTGCCCGCGGGCGAGGCGCCGAACATCATCAGAAGATACATGACCATCACCGAGCCGACCGCCAGCGGCCCCATGGGCACGGTGTTGAAGCCGACCGTGGTCGTCGCTGTCATCGCCTGGAAGAAGGCCGCCAGGGCGCGCTCACCCCCGGGCAGGGCCGCGATGGTCGGCTCAAAGACATAGAACAGCAGGGCGCCGAACACCGAGAATGCCAGCGTCGTCACCAGAATCACCCGGCTGACAAAGCCCAACGCCTGCCTGCGTCCGCGAATATTCTCCCAGACGTCCGCGAAGACCAGAAACCCGATCGCCCCCAGATAGGCCAGCACCGCGATCACCAGATTGATGGCCGCGTCGGCGCGGAAATCCTCGAGACTGTTGGCGAACAGGCTGAAGCCGGCGGTGCAGAAGGCCGACACACTGTGGAAGATGCCGTTCCACAGGGCGTTCTCGACTCCGGCCCGGGCGAACAGAATCCAGAGGACGACCGCGCCCACCGCCTCGACGCACAGCACGAAGCCGCCGATCTCCCGCAGAAACCGCCTCAGATCAAAGTCGACGGGAAGGCCGAAGGCGCCAATGGCGGCGTGCTGCTGGGCCAGACTGAGCCGGCGTTTCAGCGCCAGCGCGGCGATCGAACCCAGCGTCATGTAGCCCAGGCCCCCGGCCTGGATCAGCGCGAGGATCACGATCTCGCCGAACAGGTTGAAGCTGCCCCCCGGATCGATCGAGACAAGCCCGGTCGTGGACACGGCCGAGACCGCGATGAACAGGCTGTCGATCAAGCGGACGGGTTCAGAGTGGGCGAGGGGCAGGGCCAGCAGCAGCCACCCCGCCAGCATATAGGCGCCGTACCCCAGCAACAGCAGACGCGGCGTGCTGAGTGTCCCCAGCCAGAGCCGCAAACCCCGAAGCGCGCGTGTCATGCAGGATGTCTCCGGACGTCATGTCCGAAACGGCGCCCGATGCGCCGGGCAGCGGGGACGACCGCAGCCGCCCCCGTGCCGTATCAGGCCAGGCTGCCGTCGATGTCCTTGCAGGCCTGGATCAGGCCCTGGACGGACTCGACCGACTTCCGGAACATCGCCTTCTCGTCGTCATTGGTCGAGAACTCGATGACCTTTTCGACGCCGTTCGCGCCGATCAGGGCCGGCACGCCGACATAGAGGTCCGACAGGCCGTATTCACCCGACAGCCAGACGGCGCAGGGCAGGACGCGCTTCTGGTCCAGCAGGTACGAGCGGGCCATGGCGATGGCCGATTCCGCCGGGGCATAGAAGGCCGAGCCGGTCTTCAGCAGGGCCACGATCTCGCCGCCGCCCTTGCGGGTGCGCTCGACGATGGCGTCCAGCTCGTCCTGCGACAGGAAGCCGGCCGAAACCGCGTCGGGCAGCGGCAGGCCGCCGATGGTCGAGTGGCGCACCATCGGCACCATGTCGTCGCCGTGGCCGCCCAGCGTCCAGGCGTGGATGTCCTGGATCGACACGCCGGTCTTCTCGGCGAGGAAATAGGCGAAGCGGGCCGAGTCGAGCACGCCGGCCATGCCGACGACCTTCTCCTTCGGCAGGCCCGAGAATTTCTGCAGCGCCCAGACCATGGCGTCCAGCGGGTTGGTGATGCAGATGACGAAGGCGTTCGGGGCGTGGGCCTTGATGCCCTCGCCGACGGCCTTCATGACCTTCAGATTGATGCCGATCAGGTCGTCGCGGCTCATGCCCGGCTTGCGCGGCACGCCGGCGGTGACGATGCAGACGTCGGCGCCCGCGATGTCGGCATAGTCATTGGCGCCCTTCAGGGCGACGTCGGTGCCGATCACGGCGGTGGCCTCGGCGATGTCCAGCGCCTTGCCCTGGGGCATGCCCTCGGCGATGTCGAACAGGATCACATCGCCCAGCGCTTCGCGCGCCGCAACGTGGGCCAGGGTGCCACCGATCATTCCGGCACCGATAAGGGCGATCTTGGCGCGAGCCATGGGCAGTCTCCAGTCAGCGATGGGGAGGTAAAAAGTCTGGGCGGCGGTCTAGACCCGGGCGCACCGCACTGCAAGGCTGG